>CAYFGC010000042.1:0-11979 GCA_964342625.1 uncultured Candidatus Poseidoniales archaeon
TGCTAGAACCGGTGCACCCATGACAGTCATGCTGCACGACAAGGGACTTTCCACAGACATCGACTGGCAGAACAAGGACTACTCTGGAAAGTCGATTTCTAGCAGATACAGGAGCCAGTTCTACAGGATGAGGAAGTGGCAGAAGAGATCTCGAGTCAGCAATGCAACAGAGAGGAACAAGGCCATGGCTCTAGCAGAGCTAGATAGGATGGCTAGCCGTTTGGAGCTCCCCAAGACGATTAGGGAGACGGCAGCCGTAACTTACGGGAAGGCAGTTGATGCGAGGCTAATCCGCGGCAGGTCAATCGAAGGAGTAGCCGCCGCAAGCCTATACGCAGCATGCAGAATTTGCGAGAATCCACGTACTCTTGATGAGATCGGTGAGGCTAGCAGGACGGGAAGGAAGGAGATCGGCCGCACATACCGCTTCATGGTCAGGGAGCTGAGGATGAAGATCCCACCAACCAAGCCGGAGGACTACATACCCAGGTTCTGCTCTGGCCTCGATCTGGACGCAGAGGTTCAAGCTAAGGCATACGAGCTGATTGCCGCTGCACAGGAGAAGGAACTCACTAGCGGCAGGGGGCCAACAGGAATCGCTGCATCGATCATCTACATCGCAAGCGTCCTCTGTGGGAAGAGGAGGACTCAGCGTGAGGTTGCCGAGGTGGCTGGCGTCACTGAAGTTACGATTAGGAACAGGTACAAGGAACTCATACAGAACCTAAACATAGAACTCGAGATTTGAGATCTAAGATTACGAGCATCCAGTAGTCGAACCGCATTCGTTGCACTTCAGGCAGGTACCGTTCCTGACCATCTGGCTACCGCCGCAATCGTCACAGATGTCTCCAGTGAAACCCCTCTCCTTCGCAGCCTGTCTGGTCCTCGCATCCACATCCCCCACAGCAGCCTCCAGGGTCATCTGGACCTCGCGCCTCTCACCCTGGCTCCTGGCTAGTCCCTGCTCAGTCACCTCGGGTCGGCTGATAGAGAACGGATCCAGGTCTTCTTCCTCCAGAGGCACGTGGGCGAGGTCGCTCCTACCAGCATACTCGATTGCGAGTTCGCGGAAGACCCAGTCAATGATACTCGAGGACATCTTCACTCTGCCACTTCCGCCCTCTATCATTCCGCTGGGCTCGAACTTGGTGAACGTGAATGACTTCACGAAGGCATCTATGGGCACCCCGTGCTGCAACCCGATCGACACCGCGATTGCGAACTGAGACAGGAGAGCTCTCCAAGCGGCGCCTTCCTTTGAGGTCAGAAGGAATATCTCACCGAGCTTTCCGTCTTCGTACTCACCGGTGATTAGTCGTACGCTGTGACCACCCACTCTGGCCTTGAAGTTCGCTCCCCTCTTCCTGTGTGGGAGCGGCCTCTTGGACGCGATGTAGTTCTCGACGAGCGCCTTTGCGACCGGCATGGCCACTGGCTCCGGCAGAGGCAGGGCACTCGCTGCCTCCTCCACCATCTTCTCCACAACCGACTCTTCCTCCTCGTCTTCCTCGATATCCATCGAGTCGACCAGCTGGCTCATCAGAGGTTGTGACAGTTTGCTACCGTCCCTGTACACCGCACAGGCCTTGTTCATGGTGGCGTGACTGAGGTTGTAGGCTTCCCTAACGTCCTCTATCGAAGCATCAGAGGGCATGTTGATGGTTTTCGAAATCGCACCGGATATGAAGGGCTGGGCCGCTGCCATCATCTTGACATGTGCATCCCATGCAATCGACCTCTTCCCGTACTTTCCGCATGGGGTAGCGCAGTCGAACACTGCGAGGTGTTCGTCCTTCAAGCCCGGTGCTCCCTCTATGGTGTTGTATCCGAAGATATGGTCATTCGCAGCGTCAATTTCCTGTCCAGTTAGTCCGACGAATCCTAGGGTATCGAAGAACGGGTCCTCAACCTGGGACTTCGACATCCCGAGCTTTCCTAAGCAGAATTCCTCACCAAGGATGGAAGGCGCGAAAGCAGACCTCAAGTCGAAGACGTCCGCTAACTTCCCTTCGATAGACGCGAGAAGCGCATCATCGAATCCAGCTTCCTTCAGTCTCTGAATAGGCAGGCTCGGACAGTCACCAAGCCTCTTCGTCCCCATGATGTACTCCTCAATGGCGAGAGCATCGCTCTCAGAGTAACCCAGTCTGTTGAGTGCATTGGGGACTCCGTGATTGATGATCCTCAGAGACCCGCCTCCGGCGAGCGTCTTGTACTGGACGAGGGAAAACTGAGGCTCGACACCAGTGGTATCGGCACCCATGACCAGTCCTATTGTACCGGTAGGCGCTATCACCGTGGTCTGGGCATTCCTGAAGCCGTGCTCTTCTCCCTCCATCAGCGCTCTGTCCCAGCAACTCCTCGCTGCGTCCAACAGATCCTTGGGGCACTTCTTCGAATTGATGCCCATGGGGGAGACTGTCAGGCCCTCGTACTCAGATTCGGGCGCATCGTATGCAGCCCTCCTGTGGTTGCGCATGACCTTGAGCATGTGCTCGGCATTCCTCTCGTAGTCGGGGAATGGCCCGAGGATGGATGCCATCTCTGCGCTAGTGGCGTAGCTCTCGCCGCACATTATCGAGGTTAACGCCCCGCAAATAGCGTAAGCCCGCTCGTCGTCATATGGAATTCCCATGTGCATCAGCAGCGATCCTATGTTGCAGTAGCCAAGACCAAGCGTCCTGTAGTCGTATGACCCCTTTGCAATCGATTCAGACGGGAACTGTGCCATCAGGACGCTAATCTCCAGGGTAGTGGTCCAGAGTCTGACGCTGTGCCTGAAGTCCTCGACTTGGAACTTGTGAGTATCTAGGTCGTAGTAGTGAAGAAGGTTGATGCTCGCTAGATTGCATGCAGTATCATCCAGGAACATGTATTCAGAACAGGGGTTTGATCCGTTGATTTTCCCCGCCTCTGGACATGTGTGCCACTCGTTGATCGTGGTGTCGAATTGGACGCCAGGATCGGCGCACGCCCAGGCGGTGTAAGCTACCTTGTCCCACAATGCTCCTGCATCAAGGGTCTTGCAGGGCACCGGGTCCCTGTCTTCATCTGCTGCAGATTCTCTCTCTGTTCTGAAGTAGAGGCTCCATTCTCCGCCAGACTTGACCGCATCCATGAATGAGTTGGGGACTCTAACTGAGTTGTTGCTGTTCTGCCCGGAAACAGTGGCGTAGGCCTCTCCCTGCCAGTCTGTGTCCAGGGACTCAAACTCCAACCCCTTCCATCCTTGCTCAGCTAGGTCTAGTATTCTCTGAATGTGGGCTTGTGGAACACTATCGTTTATCGCACGGACCATTGCCTTCCTGAGACCTAGGTTTGTTTTCTGGCTGAATCTCCCCTCGTCATCTCCAAATGACCAAATAGACTCCATTATCGAATCTGCATGCTTTTGCAGAATTGCACTACCGATTACTAGGGCGGAAACCTTCTCCTCCTCCGTTGGTTTCCAATCAATGTACTCTTCGATGTCAGGATGATCTAGATCTAAGGTAACCATCTTTGCCGCCCTTCTGGTAGTTCCTCCCGACTTTATCGCGCCAGCAGCCCTGTCCCCGATCTTCAGGAACGAAAGCAGCCCACTAGAGGTGCCTCCACCGGAGAGAGGCTCCCCTGCTCCTCTGATGTTGGAGAAGTTAGAACCGGTCCCCGAACCGTACTTGAATAGAAGTGCCTCTCGGTTCCAAAGACCCATTATTGAATCGGTTCCGCCTACTAGAGAATCCGAGACGGACTGAATGAAGCAAGCATGCGGCTGCGGATGCTCGTATGCGCTAGTCGACAAGCCAACTTCACCCGTCTCTGGGTCGACGAAACTGTGGCCCTGAGGCGGGCCTTCAATCCCATAGGCCCAGTGGAGACCTGTGTTGAACCACTGGGGGCTGTTTGGTGCGGATCGCTGACTAGCAATCAGATAGCACATCTCATCGAAGTACGCACGGGCATCTGCCTCGCTTGCGAAGTAGCCGTACTTCCAGCCCCAGTAGGTCCAGGTCCCTGCGAGTCGACGGAAGAGCTGTCTTCCATCAGTCTCACCACCCATTCTTTCGGCAGCATCGATTGATTGCAACCGCTCGTGGTCTGGCTCACTTCGCTGTAGCCAGACGGGAATTCCATCTTCGGGAACGCTTCGAAGGTGCTTCGGAACACCTGCCTTGCGCAGATACTTCTGAGCACAAACCTTCCCAGGGATTCCTGAGAATCCCGAGGGCAACTTCACTCCCTCTATCGAGTCAGCCATTGAACCATCAGGATTCCTGATCTCCACATCCATGTCGATCCAGTCGAAGGACTCGAATGGGTCTTGGTCTGCAGAAGTGAATCTACGCTCTACGACTAAACCCTTCTCTGCGTCAGAGCCATCTCCAGAGGACTTGATTTTGGTCTGCATTCTTCATTGCCTCCCATATTGTACCAGACGGAAATGGCCCCGTCTGTGCAAGGGAGTTGCGCTTCCGAATGGGGGGTGTTTAATGCTTAGTATCGAAGTCACCATTGAGATGACTATTTTGATGAAAAAAATGACTGTTCCAATTTTTGAAACCGCGAATAATTTTGCCTACCCGTTGCCTAGGATTTCATTTCCAGGGTCCACTCTAGATTGGCCCCCGAACGGGTAATCATGATGCCGACGCTACAGTGCTTTTCGTGACTGCTATCGATAAGCCGTCTAACCAGGGTTTCCGGGACGTCCCCCTTGACTATGTATCGCATTCTTACCGATGTGAAAACCTTGGGAGATTCAACCGCCCTATCAGCTTCGATTTCCACCTTAATGAATTCCACGTTTTCCTTTCTATGCTTCAGCCCATCGATTACGTCAATCAGAGAACAGGCAGCATGTCCATGTAGGACCATTTCCATCGGACTCGGTGTTTCCGTCCCATAAATTCCGAACCTCTTCCCCCTGCCCGTGGTTCCGACATATCCAGCCTCTTCTGTCCAAACCACTTGGCCGTTCATGCCCTCTCGACACAACTCATCCCCTTGAAGGGTTGGCTTCATCTATGCCTCTCCGGTCGGAGTGGTGAGAGACATGTCAGACAGTGAGCGCATTTCAATTTCGAACGGGCAATTGACCGTCCCAAACAATCCCGAAATCAACTATATCGAAGGAGATGGGATTGGCATAGATATCACTCCGGTGATGATCGATGTGGTCGACAGTGCCGTCGAAAAAGCATATGCGAGCGAGAGGAGAATACACTGGTCCGAAGTGTTGGCCGGACAGAAGGCGTTTGATGCGACCGGCGAATGGTTGCCGGAAGAAACCAAGCAATCAATGAGAGACGGACTAGTCTCGATCAAAGGCCCACTTACGACTCCGGTGGGAGGTGGGATTAGAAGCCTTAACGTAGCTCTTCGACAGCAATTGGATCTGTTTGCATGCGTCAGGCCTGTTCGATGGTTCGAGGGGACGCCCAGCCCAGTGAGGGACCCGGGTGCAGTGGACATGATTATTTTCAGAGAGAACAGCGAAGACGTCTATGCCGGAATAGAGTGGGAGGCAGGTAGCGAAGACGTTCGCAAGGTCATCGATTTCCTTCAGAACGAGATGGGAGTGGACAAAATCAGGTTCCCGAATACCGCAGGGCTGGGAATCAAGCCGATTAGCAAAGAGGGGACAGATAGGATTGTGAGGGCAGCGATAAAGTACGCCATAGACAATGACAGCGACTCGGTCACCCTTGTTCACAAGGGCAACATAATGAAATTTACAGAAGGAGGATTCAGAGATTGGGGTTACATGCTGGCAAAGGATGAGTTCGGCGCTACCGAGATCGACGGCGGGCCGTGGTGCACCTTCGACAACCCCAACACAGGTTCCACGATCACGGTGAAGGATGTGATAGCGGACGCAATGCTCCAGCAGGTCCTAACACGACCAAGGGAGTATGGTGTTCTTGCAACCATGAATCTGAATGGCGACTACATCTCAGATGCACTAGCGGCACAAGTAGGGGGGATTGGAATCGCGCCAGGTGCCAATATCAACTACGACACAGGAATCGCAATCTTCGAGGCGACCCATGGAACCGCACCCAAGTACGCAGGTCAGGACAAGGTCAACCCGGGAAGCCTAATCCTATCCGCGGAGATGATGCTTAGGCACATCGGATGGACGGAAGCGGCAGACCTGATAGTCAAGGGGATGGAGGGTGCGATTTCCTCGAAGACGGTAACCTACGACTTCGAGAGGCTGATGGATGACGCGACACTCCTTTCATGCTCAGACTTCGGAAATGCCGTAGTCTCCCACATGTAGGTCCGGTAAAATGGACGAAGCTCGTGAAAGAATGCTTGAAATGGTAAAGAAAGCAGAATCCTCAGCGCAACCCCTGTCGTGGTTCGAGGATCTATATCGACACTCGAACAGAGACAGGGGGCAGATTCCGTGGGATTGGGAGGGGCCTCACCCCTTCTTGGTAGAGTGGTCAAACGAAAACGAGGCATCAGGCAGAGCCCTAGTCGTCGGCTCTGGGTTGGGTGAGGACGCCTCCTTTCTATGGGATAGAGGGTGGTCAGTAACGGCTTTCGATATCTCCGAAGAAGCAGTAGAGTGGGCTAGGCATTTGCATAATGAGACTGATATCGAATGGGTCGTCGGCGACTTGCTGAATCCCGAACAAGACTGGTTCGGAGAATTCGACTTAGTGGTGGAGGTGCACATACTGCAAGCAATCCCCGAAGAGATCAGGGCAAGAGCATCCCCAAATCTAGCGCCGTTGCTAGCTAGTGGAGGGTCCCTGGTCTGCATAGGGCGGCTAGCGGATGAATCGAACATGGAGGATAGCGGACCACCGTGGTCACTGACTTGGGGTTTCCTCAATCAAATCGGCGAAGGTTTGGAAGAGGTCGAGCAACACTCTGCATTCATCCCTGAGAAGGAAGGGAAACGATACCGAGCGGTCTGGAAAAAGGCATGATGAATCCTCAATCTGGAGTGATGGAGATCCCCTAGCGTTCAGACCACATCTGAAGCCAAGCCGCAATATTCCTGGAGATGTCATCGTTCGAGACATCTCTATCTGCTAATTCTAAATCCTCGATCGGTTTAATCCGACATCCACAGGCATTTGCATGACCCCCGCCGTCTTGATCGAAACGAGTCGCCAATGCAGTCAAGTCGTATATCCCACCACTTCGATGAAGGAAGGAATTGGTGTAGAATGATGCCGAGACCGGATAACTCTCGCCATCACCAAACTCTGCCCCTAATTCCCCGTGAATCACCATGCAAGCATCACACTTGTCACCTGCCATAGCGGTAACTTGGTACCCATTTGACCGAATCCCCGTTCCATCAAGCCTGACGATCGCCAACCTGTCCTCAATTAGCATGCTATCTCGAATGGCCGCAATTAGGACCCCCATCTCCTTCTTTTTATCGATAATAATCTCTGAAATTTTCGAATCAGACAATATCTGATCCACGGAGTGGCCTTCCTGCAGGTGCTCAAGGACCTTCATTGCAACCCCCTCTCCGGCGTCGATGACTCTGCTAAGCCATAGGACCGGGCTGTCGGAAAGATACTCCTCGTGCGAAATAGCACCACTATCGAGCTTGTCCACCCACTCTAGAAGATCCTTCAAATCAGAGAGGTCAACTCGTTCCGAGAAGACGTCGTACGCAATCCTAGCCGCTGAAGGGCTCTCCCTCCAGATTATCATCGAATCTCCAACGCCCCCCTCTGGTTTATTCGATTGATGGTGGTCGATACTCAGTCCACAATCACGATGCATAGGAAGGTCGCAAACAGCGGTCTGACGGTCAATAACCCCATCGAAAACCCCCGCTCGCAACTCACCTGGGTGGCCGAATATGACATCCGCATCCGTCCACCAGCGGCGAAGGATGGCAGCGGTAACCACGCCGTCGAGGTCGCTATCAGTGACAATTCGTCTAATTTCCAGATCGAATACGCGCTCTGCCACGACCATGGGAAAATGGCCACACCAATGGTGGTTTCGGAATCAAGAAACAGATTCACGGAAGGTTTTCATCCTTAACCACAACATGCTGCCTCAATGCATAGCACGCCCGGTTCGCTCGAGACCTCTTGCGGTTTCATCTTGCTAAACTTCGACAGCATTCTGCTACTCCAGTATCCACAGGGTCACTGGAGCTTCCCAAAGGGCCACGTCGAGAAGGCGGACTCTGATCATCACTCAACAGCTCTTCGCGAACTCACGGAGGAGACCGGAATCTCGGAAGTAAGCATAGACGGCTCGTGGTGTGAAAAGACAGAGTACACATATGTTAGGAGGGGAAGAGAGACCCCAAAACAGGTCTTCTGGTATCTTGCCGAGACCGATGAAATTGATGTTCATCTCTCACACGAACACACCAATTACCTCTGGCTTCAGCTGGACGATGCAGAGGACTTGATCACGTTCGAGCAAGAGAAGCAACTTCTACGCTCAGCACGTGAACACCTCCGCTCAAGCGGACGAAGCCTATGATTCGGGCTCTCTCTTCCCAAGCGGCGTCCACAGGGTCTCACTTTCTCCGGTGTTCTTCGCTATCCACCGTGCCAGAACGAAGAGCCAGTCCGAGATTCTATTGAGGTAGCATATCACCTCATCCCTGACTGAGCCATCTCCTTCGATTTCCCTCAGCCTACAAGCCTCCCTTTCCGCCCTTCTAGCCACAGTTCTAGCCACATGAAGGAAAGCGACCGGCGCAGACCCCATTGGCAGTATGAATGACTCCAGTGGAGTCAGCTCCTCGATCCAATGATCCATTTCATCAACCAATCGATCGCACTGCTCCATTCCAACCACGGCCATTTGTTCAGGAAGTTTGCCGGGGGTGCAGGCACACTCTCCACCTAGATCAAAGAGCTCCTGTTGCACCCTCATCAATGCCTCGTCGGCCTCGTCGGGTCGATGGAATCTGGTAACCCCTGGCATTCTCCCGAACTCCATCCTTACCACCCCAACCTGTGAATTCAACTCGTCAATCGTCCCGAAAAGCCCAACTCGGGGGCTTTCCTTCCCAACCTTCTTTCCGTCTACAAGGAACGTGTCACCCCCGTCCCCGGTACCTGTGTGAACCCTGTTAATTCGGACCATGTATGTCCGAGGGGTTACTCGCTTTCAATCGTACTCAGATTGGAACCGAAGCCAACAGCCCCTCTTCTACCGCTTGAGTCCAGGAAGAATCTACCGACTCCCACCCTCCTAACTTCTCTAACTCCGCCATACTCTTCTCCTCGTCCTCTAGATTTCCAAGATGCCTATGGATTAGAACAAGAGCAGCGTAACTCATTGAATTTATCCATTGATCCTCCACGTCCCATGATCTCTCAAAGTGAGCAATTGCACCGTTAGGGCCCAGAATCAGACCCCTGTGAATCTGCCTCAGCCCTGACTTCGACCATGCTATGCCAGGAACTCCGATCACCAGACCCCTGAAGGCAAGGTATAACTCAACAGTCACCATTGTACTGGCTAGAAAGAAAGAACCGATTTGCTCCATTTGAGTAGCCACCTCCCACCTTGAGGAAAGTAGGCTAATCCCACCAACACAGAATAGTATCCCAGCAAGTGGAGCCACGATCACATCTGTCTTCATTATGCTCATGTCCCTAATGCCAGTGACAACGAAGACACCCCCAAGAAAAACCGAAATCGCTGCCGGCAGATCATTCCCAACCTCCTCTGGGCTGGTGCTTGACATCCAGAGTATCAGAGCCCCGGAAAAGAGAACCATGGCAAATCTATTGCCCTTTTCTGGGAAGGGTTGCAGTCTGCTGAGATAGTAGCAATACGCACCAAGTCCGCATAGTAGAACAATCCAGAGCAACATCTCACTCCTCCACCTTACTGCCCCATCCAACCTTCCAAAAATCCTCGTTATCTAGTAATTTGGACCATTCAGAATCCCGTGCACTAATTAGCAACTCATATCGCCTCTCCAGGCCGTCGAGGAGAGATTCGTCAACCTCTCCATCAGAATGCGCCTTCCTCCATTTATTTCTGATTTCCTCGACTTCCAACTGCCCCTCCTCCCTCTGATCAAAGTTCCTCTCGCAGGACTCTCTAAGGTCCTGAATCCACATTTTTGAACTCTTGATATGCGGTTCGCTATGGAAAGCCCTCTTCCTCCGGAAAGGCCACCACCCCATATTGTGTGGACGCCCGCGCTCAATGACTTGATGGTTTGTGAAGCCCTAAGTGCCCCTCTCCACCCGAGACCACATGGGACGAGTCATTGTCCACTTGGACAGCACGCCGAAAGACAGGGACATCGCTGCTATGATTAGTGGATATCAGAACAGAGTCAGGTCAAGAGGGATATCGGTCCAATTTTCCGAAACAACAGACAGTCGCAGATACGAATCGGAACTGTCCCACCTATCCGGTCGCCTGGTCCTCCTAGATCAGGAAGGAACCAAAATGACCAGTGAGGAAATTGCGAATTGGCTCAAAACTGCAATCCTCGATGGCAAGACAACAAATCTAGCAGTGGGGCCCCATGACGGTTTCAGCAATGAACTGAAAAAGAGAGCCGACCAAACCATCTCCCTCTCACAACTCACCCTCACCCACGAAATGGCTGCTGCTTTGCTAATGGAGCAACTCTACAGGGCATCGGAAATCAACAGGGGTTCGCCTTATCATAGGAATTGACACCTTCGAGATGATACATCAACGTCGCTGTGATACGGAACTATCCGTAGGATGCCACCAATTCATAAGCACGTAGAATCGGGCCGCGAACCTACCAGAGGGTAAGCAGTGATTTGCATGAATAGCAAGGAAGAGAGAAACACAAACAAGAGAATATTACCAGCGATTTCGATTATCGCACTGATGCTCCTGAGTACTCAGCTTTCGATCATGCCCGAGTCGGATGACTCCCCGGAAAGAACGAGGACCGATGATACGCCTAAGAGAACGGCCTACCAGCAACTTGAGCAGATTGGCGGCCCAGTACAGGGAGAAACCCAAGGCCAACCAGCAACCACCCACCAGTTCCAGGCGGCATTCTACGACCCGTTCTACAATGACCCAGCCGCTATCTACGGAAGGGTCTCGGATACATCGGCACTGACCCTCGATCCGAGCTACGGCTTCTTCTTGGAGGAGACCAACACAGATGATCACGACAACGACGGTATTGACGACTTGAACGATCTGGACGACGACAACGACGGTATCAACGATTTAATCGAGCGGTTCGATGGTTGCTACGGAACAGACCCACTGGATCACGACAACGACGGCATCCAGGACGAGTTCGACTGGGACGACGACAACGACGGCATCCTCGAGGGGCCCGTGGACTACTCCCAAGGAAACGACCCATGGAACGTCCTCTCGGACCGGCATGTTGACCCCACCACCATTCACCCCTGGACCGGTCAGGCCGTTGGATTCAACTACCTGGTAGATCAGAACCCAATGGATCACGACAACGATGGTATTACCGACGAAGACATCGACGGTTCCGGAAGGGGATCCTACGACGAGGACGATGACAACGATGGTAGGATCGACCAGTTCGTCTGGCCATGCGATTTCGACTCAGATGGCATTCAGGACTACTTCGATCTGGACGACGACAACGACGGGGTAGACGACATAGACGACATCCACCCATGGGATTCAACTCAGACATCATCCATCAATGCGGATCCAGACATACTATGGGACGACTGGGAGAGATGGGACCCAGAGGACTACGCGGAATACGTGGATGGCCTCGACTACGTCGCCCTCCACGCTCTTGAGCACCCGAGGCTGCAGGCATTCACAGAGATCGTCGATGGGGACCTCGACGGAGACGGTATCCCGAACTTCCTCGACCCAGACAACGACAACGACGGTGCTCCCGATTCGTCAGATACGGATGACGACAACGACGGTCTCGCAGACATGTACGACGTCGACGACGACAACGACGGAATCCCAGACTCCTGCATACAACTGGACACCAACGGGGACGGACAGGGAGACTACCCGACCCAA
>CAYFGC010000043.1:0-11376 GCA_964342625.1 uncultured Candidatus Poseidoniales archaeon
CCCGCCGCCGCCGTCGGCAACCCCTCCTCCCCCCGCGCCACCAAAGCCAGCGCCTGCACCCCAACCCGCGGCACCACCAGCACCTCCCAAGCCAGCGCCTGCACCACCAGCCCCCTCACCCAAGGGAAGGCCACAGGGCAAGAAGAGGAGACCGGCCCCCAAGGGAAGGCCACAGGGCAAGAAGAGGAGACCGGCCCCGAAGAAGGGCAAACCAGGTCAGCCCCCAATCGGAAAGAAGAAGGGTGGCAGAATCAAGATTAAGCTCGGCCTGAGGGCAAAGAAACTGTCCGAAGAAGCAGACGAATACACAGATCAGATAGGTTGGACCACTTCTGGCGCGGAAACCGTGCTAAGTGATCTCAAGGACATCGAGGAAGTGACAAAGAAGGAGCCAGAGACAATCACCCATCATTGCACCATGTGCGGTAGTAGGATGCAAATCCCTCGGCCAAAGAGAGAGAGATACAAGGTCATATGCGCACACCCAGAGTGCGGCCACGAAGACCAGATCGGCTTCTAATGAGGCCGAAAACAAGACCATCCCGCCATGGTGAGACAAAATGAGAAGGACTGCGGTTGTCCCGGCAAGAATCAACATCATCGGTGAACACACAGATCACTTTGGAGGCATGGCACTTTCGTTCTCAAGCCAGCATAGGCTAGTACTCTCTGCAAGCAGAGCCCTCAGAGGAGGTAACGGGGACCCTGCAATCATGAGGCTCTGGGAGGCTGCAGGGGGGTGGGAGGCCGAATTGACAATCCACTCGGACATCCCAATCGGAGCAGGGATGTCCTCTTCCGCCGCTCTATGCGTAGCGATTGCAATGTGCTCCGGGAATTCTGATAGCGAGATGGCCGTATCGCTCGAGGCACAGAGAATCGAACATGAGATTCTTGGTTCCAATTGCGGCCTCCTCGACCAAATCTCAATCACCCACTCAACCAAGGGGCATGCCACTTTGATCGACTTTGCGGACATGTCCGTGACCGATTTCAGAATCCCCCCCGACTGGCTCTTCAAGCTAGTTGACACCGGGATTAGGAGGAACCTAAGAGATACCAACTACAATAGCTCAGAAATCAGCAACGAGACGAGGGAAATGCATGCACTTCTTGAGAGCGAAAGAGTCAGAGAAGCACTGCATTGCGACGTAAACAGGCTCGGGGAACTGATCAACCAATCTCATGAGTCAATACGTGACAACATAGGGGCTAGCACTCCAGAAATCGACAAACTCGTCAAGGAGGTCCAAGGAACCCCCGGGGTCCTGGGAGCGAGACTTATGGGAGGCGGACACGGAGGAATGATCCTCGCACTCATAGAGAACGACGAGGCACTGCCAGGAGAACTAGTGTTGCCATCCGAATCAGCGTTCTTCGAGGAATCGACCTAGTCTGACAAGTCGCTCAGGAGTCCCCACGTCCCAGAACGGAGAATCATCCAAGTGAGCGGCAATCGATCCTGCCATGGACTTGTACACTTCGCCTTCCCAACTCCAAGAACCATCCTTCCCAAGCCTTTCCAGAACTGACTTCTCGATGACGCTAGTACCCGCCTCGTACCCATTCAGCCCCTCGGGCTTCAGAACCTCCTTGTCATATCTCAACACACGCCCCCTCCCGTATTCGAGATTGAAAGACGAGTGACCGCGCGACACCGTCATCGTCATTTCGCAACCCGAAGCAAGATGAGTGTCAACGAGATTGCGATAATTGATCATGTGGAGGTCATCACCCCACAGAAGAACGAAACGACCCTCTATCAGGCTCCTGGCATTCCATAGAGCACCCCCCGTCCCAAGGGGGCGGGATTCCCTGAAGAAGGTCAATTCAACCCCATGGTGCTCGAAGCCCTCGAATCGGTCCCCTAGGTGACCTGTTAGAATCAATGCCCTACTGCAACCTTGTGATGCTACCCAATCGAGGATGTGGGATAGAATTGGCTTCCCGCCGACTTCCACGAGCGCCTTTGGAGTACTCTCCGCAATCTCCCCAAGCCTGGTTCCCAAACCACCGGCTAGCACGACCACCTGGGGCATCGACACAAAGCCCAGCTCCCCTCCCATGAGACTACCTTACGCAAAAGCATCCTCTGATTCGGGGGAAACGCCCCGTGGCATGTACAACTTGACTAGGATTGAATTCACAAACGCTACCAGCGCCGAAATTGCTGCAGCCCCAGTCATCCCTTCGACGAAGGCGTGTTGCGCGTTTCCAATCAGCTCCATTCCAATGGAGTTTCCCTGGACCAACAACTCGTTCCCTATTCTGATGGCAGCAGGGAATGACTCGGAAACCAATGCAGATTGCGACTCGAGCCCAGCGGGAACGACCATCTCACTCTGGTATATCTCATTCACAGCACTTCCTACTATTGCGATGCCAAAGGCGCCCCCGACCTCTCTGCTGGCGTCATTCGTTGCACTACCTACACCCGCCTTGTCATGGGGAATAGAATCCATCACCATCGTCGTTGAAGGTGCCATGGTCAATCCCATCCCCACGCCAATCAGGAAGAAGATTACCGCGAGCGTCCAATACGGTGTCCCCACCCCCACAGTGGTGAAGATCAACATCGCCGTCCCGATTATTGCTAGACCGAATGAAACAACGTTGTTGCTACCGAATCTTTCGCACAACCTGTCGCTATTCGCAGCACTGGGCATAAGTCCCAGAGGCAGTGGCAGGAATCGCAACGCTGCCTCCAATGCGCTCCTTTCTCTAACCAGCTGGAAGTGCAGCATCTGGGTGAACATGAATGAGAACATCACGAAGAATGCTAGGCTAATCGCAATCAATCCGAGAGAGAAACCTCTGTTTCGAAAGAAATCGATCGGGAGCATTGGGTACTCTGTACGCCTCTCCCACCAAACGAAAAGGAAAGTCAGGACCACGCCGATGGCCCCTAGTGACAATACTTCGGCACTCGTCCACCCCAAGCTCGGCCCCTCAATTATTGCAAAGAGAACAAAACCCAGAGCTCCAACCGAAAGCGCGCCCCCGACCGGGTCCATCGGGGAACCAGCCTCGTCCCTGGAGTTTGGAACTAGAAGGATACAGAGGACCATCGCCAATGCGACAATCGGCGGATTGATCCAGAACACTGCCCTCCAATCGAAGTTTTCCACAGCCCAACCACCTACGAGGAGGCCAATCGGAGCTCCAACCCCCGCCATACCCACCCATACGCCAACAGCCTTCCCCCTCTCCTCAGGAGGGAAGACGACGACAATTACCGAGAGCGTTGCCGGCATCACCAGAGCCGCACCGAGCCCCATCAGGCCCCTAGCGCCGATTACTTGCTCGGAAGTGGTGGCATACTGGGCAGTTAATGCGGAGACCAATCCCACTATTGCAAGCCCGACCAGTAAAGCATGCCTTCTCCCGAACCTGTCCCCGAATGCACCCATCACAAGGAGCAAACCCCCGAACACAATTACGTATGCGTCCATGATCCACTGCAGTTCGGTGTTATCGGCCCCCAACTCCTTCGAAAGTTCAGGCAGGGCCACGTTAACTGTGACATTGTTGAGAAGGGTGATTACAAGGCTCAGGCTCATTATTCCGAGAATCAACCAACGCCTTCTGTGGATTGTTTCAGGGTCCATGTGGGCCCGACGGCCAGACTCCTAATAATCAGCAGGTTTCAAGCCGATTACGCATCGGCAGGGGTCAATGTTGCGCCCTGGGCTGGCTCTGGCTACTGCGTTGATGCTGGTTCTGATGCCGTTCTCGGGGTGCCTCCAGGATGAGAAAACTTCGAATGAGCCCGAGGTAGAAAAATCACCATCGGGCGTATTCGTCACAGGACCGGATGGGCAAGCAGTGGACGAGACCCCCCTCCCGTTGGTGTTCAACCTCAGTGATGTGGGCGAGGACGGTGCGGAACCCAGTATCGGAGTCACCTCGAGCGGGTGCATCTTCTTCATCGCATTCGAGAAGGTGATGCGGTCTTGCGATCACGGGGACTCTTGGGTGGATGTGACTGGCCCATTGTGTGCATTCCAGACAAACGATCCGTACGGGTGGGTCGACCCGGTAACCGACCGGATCTTCAATGTGCAGATGCAAGGTCTGGAGACGTCTTGGATCTGCTGGAGCGACGACGACGGGCAAACATGGGTAGGGAACCCACACGACTCGGGCACGACACCGCTTAATGACCACATAAAGCTGGCAACCGGGCCATGGACTGGAAGTGGTTACGGGATCGGGGGACTAGTATCACAGGCATTCTACGATCAAGCGGTTTACTACTGCTACAACAAAGGCGTAGGCATCTTCTGCTACACTAGCTTCGACGGTGGAGCGACGTTCGAGGCAGGAGGGCTTCTTGTCGGTCTGGCAACTACCAACGGAGGCCTGCATGGGGCCATCACCTCCGCGCCCGATGGCACGGTCTATGTCACACCCAGAGTCGAGACACCCACTGTCATCGTCTCCAAGGACAACGGATTGACATGGTTCGAACGGACGATGGGCGAGGATCAGGGAACCCCATACCCCAGGAAGAACTCAGAGGTAGCCACCGATACGCAATCCAATGCGTACCATATTTGGACAGGAGCCGACGAGGGGGTATACCTAGCGACCAGCACTGACTCCGGGGACACGTGGACCCAGACTAGCATGCGTATCAGCCCCAACCAAGTAATCTCAACCGCATTCCCCCAAATCGATGCCGGCGACCCAGGAAGAATTGCCATCACCTATCTCGGTAGTGAGAATGGTAGTGAGCTGAACCAATCCAATATCGATGGAGAGCCATGGGATGGCAACGCCCACTACGCCAACGCCAATGTCAGTTACTACCTCTATGTCACATTCAGTCTGAATGCGCTTGACCCGAACCCGGTCTTCCACACAGTCCGTGCCACCTCCGACCCCGTACAGATAGGCAGCATATGCCTCAACAGTGGAGATTGCCGAGACATCGGTGGCTCCAATAGGAACCTACTCGACTTCAATGACCTACATATCGACAGGGAGGGGCGAGTGTACATCGCCTTCGCCGACGGATGCACCGGCTCATGCGCCACCGAAGACAACTCGACCCCAGAGGACTCCAGGAGCAGGCGGGGCATTCTCTGCTATCTTGGAAGCGGACCAAGCCTACTGGAAGGATTCGGGATGCTATCTGCCTTCGAATCCGAGTGACCCTCATAACTCGCTTCGCATAGCGCCCGGCATGTCGCTTCCCAGAAGGGCCATGGAGCAGATGGGCTTCTCGGTCTGCTGCCTCATGTGCGATGCGCCAGATGTAGCAGGAACCACCAGATGCAAGGAATGTATCAAGGGGCACACAAGGGCGAGGGACAGGCTAACCTCTGGCAAAGCCAGAACCAAGGCACAACGCCTCGCAAGAGAACTAGTCACGATGCTAGCCGATCCCTTCAGCCACACAGAAGACGACACCCATGGGAAATGGATGCAAACCTACTCGGAAATGATTAGCGAGCACCAGAATGACCCCGAGAAGGGCGGCGAGAGGCGCTTGAGGAGCCAACGACTCTCCCGAAAGACCTCGTTGATCCGTGACGTTGCAAACAAGAACAAGTGGGTGGGTAATCCACCGGACGAATCGCAGATGGAGGAAATGCGGGAGATTCTTAGGGACGGGGACTCCAAACCACCGATGACATGGGACGACCTAATCTCCGAGATAGAGGAAATGCTGGACGATTGAAACCGAATAGCATTGATATCAGACGATGGAGACCAGTATTCGATGACAGCGGAGAGGGACCCCCGGGCGTGGTGGGTAGACGACGACCCCCTCGAAGCCCGTCAGAGGGCAAGTAGCCATTCGGCTGCTCGGGACGACGGTACGTGGAGGCAACCGCGAATCCGAATCGTCCAGATGGACCAAGGTGGGAGGGTGACTTCGAGCTTTTTCGGGGACCCGAGGTCCATGGGTTCGGCCACAATGCACAAGGGTTCGATTTGGCACTTTTCGAGTACTGAGATCAAACACCTAGCCCTTGCCACGGGAGCTTTCACACTAGCTCTAGCACTGATGTTCGATGGAGGCGTATTCAACCTCTCCCCTGCATTCCCAGTCTATTGCCTGCTGTCTTTGATATCGCTTGCACCGGCATTCCTACTGCATGAGTTCGCTCACAAGTTCGTAGCCAAGTATTACGGTTGCTGGGCGGAGTTCAGGGCCGATCCAGGCGGCTTGCGATTCGGCTTGATCCTGGCCGCATTCCTGGGGATAGTTTTCATGGCTCCCGGAGCGGTCATGGTCGCAGGCAACGCTACTAGGAACCAATTCGGAAAGATAGCGGTAGCAGGACCGATTACCAACATGGTCCTCTGGGCTCTTGGATACGGAGCATGGATCGTCTTAGGTGGCATTGTAGGGCTGATCGACGTCGTAATCGGCTACTGGTTGTGGGGCAATGCGATTCTGTGCGCATTCAACATGCTCCCATTCGGCCCACTCGATGGGAAGAAGATCAAGACTTGGTCAGAACCGATATTCTACAGTTGCCTCAGTGTGGCTATCGCCATGGTCTACATCACAATCAAAAAGGGGGTTTTCTAGTCGCGGACCCCTAGCTTAGCGCATTCAGGATGGGCTTCTCGTCGCAGTGGAAGAAGGTCATTAGCGCCCACCACGTGATCATGTCGAGGCTGTTCACTACGTTCGCTACTCCCGTGTTCTCGTCCCCGTAGTCCTTGCCGGTGGTGTCCATCCACTGCTCCATCTCATCGAGTGTGTCGCACGTTTGGTGATAGCACCAGTAACCGTCTACTAGGCCACCGAAACCGACTGTTACCGTGCCAAGGTTGTCTTGGAAGCTAGCATGGTCGCTTCGCGCGGTGGTGTCCTCGTAGACGATTATCTCGGGCCTGTCCATGTCCAACCATACGTCCGTCTTCCACGTGTCCGCAGAGTAACCATCCCCCACCAGTGTGCCCATCTGCTCCTCTAGGCCCAATGCATCCGACCCAATCCAATTGGATAGCCCCACCATTCCGGGCTGGTCGAGACTGTCGTGGTTCGGGCCAGGTCCGATGTAGACTCTCATAGGCCACACCTCTGAGTCCTTGGGATAGCCGTCCTCGTCTATCTGGGGGTCTGGGTCTCCATGGGGCGCGCCTCCGCCCCCAGGCCAGTTCACACCTGCCATGTCGAGATTGATGTAATTGGTAACCGTGACATCTGGGTTGTCCTCCTTGACGTAGTAGTCGGTCCAGTAATCCGACCCCCTCTTCCCTCCCTCTTCCCCGGACCAGAGGCAGAACACCATCGTCCTCCTGGTCTCGAAGTCGGAGAGTGCACGGGCTGTTTCCAGTACCATGGAAGTTCCCGCAGAGTTGTCATAGGCACCGACGCGAGTACCATACGTCCTCTCACCTGTGACATGGGGGTCAAGCAAGACCATGTTCGCAGGGGGGGCTACGTCGAAGTGGGCCCCGAACACAAGCCATTCGTCCGTGAAGACGCTACCCCACTTGTAGGCGCATACGTTGTAGGACTCCGGGTTCTGGTTACCCAGGATGTCGGTGAACTCGAAACGGTGGGCTTCCACCTCGAGACCGAAGGAAGATAGTTCGGAAATGAGGTATTGGGCAGCATCCTCGTATGCTGGGTTGCCTTGACCAGCCCACCTGTCCCAGTATCCGGCCTTCCCGTCGACCGGGTCTAGAGAGTTGGCGGGATCAGTAATCTCAAACAGGGTCTCGTAGACGTCTCTGCCATGAACCAGTCCAGACGAGTGTGCACCCCCCTCGTCCACTGTGACCGAAGACGCCCTCTCCGAGAGCAACGTCTTGACCAAGACAGAACCTCCCGATTCCACGCTGGAGTTTAGGGAATCCAGTGAGGTGTTGCCATCGGTTCTGCTTACTGCGAGACCCCCCTCTCCTTCTGCACCTCCCCTCTCCAACCAAGAAACCCAGGATTCGTTAGCAGCTCTGACGGGCCAATTTTCCCTCCCGTGTTCCCCGACTAGAATTACCAGCAGAGAGACTCTCGGTGGGGCGAGCAAGTCTAGGGTAAAGGATGACCCCTTGTCGATGTCGACTACGGTAGAGTTCTGGACGAAACCGGTAATCGGGTCCCTAACTAGGTATGGAACGAAGACAGACATCCTTTGGCCCGCCTCCAATGTTACATCTTGGAAAACTCCCGAGACCAGGGTTCCCGGAACAACCTCAAGATCGTCGGCCGCAAGATCTGCATCACTACTTCCAAAGCATCCGCTTAGCGGAGCAGAGAGGATGACGAAAACCATCAGAACGGCTCTCATGTGACCTCACTAAGTGACTACCAGCCTTCTCTTGACCACGATGCCATTGTCCGATACCTGGAGAACCTCCACAGTCGGCTGCGGAGGAATGTATCCGATGTTGCCGGCGGCCGATTCCTCGAGGGCCTCGAGTGCCGCCGCCCTCCTCTTACGCTTCCTGCGAGTCATCCTCCTCCTGACTCTCCAGAGAGAGAAAAGAATCACTCCGATGAGGTAATACTGGATCTGGGAAATGACCCACATCGGCGTCAGGAGGACCTTGAACTCCACATTGTCGTCAAACATGCTTGGCCCCACTTCGTAGATGACGGTCTGCCGACCGCTTTCCTCAAAGACTACCAGATTGCCATTTTGTGAGCTGTAGTCCTCCAATTTTATCCCCACCGGCAGCGTAAATGTGATGAATCCATTTAGGTCAAGGTCCATCTCAACGGGCCCTACCTCAGATAACTGAGACGTCGGGACAGATAACGAGATTGCTTGGGGGTACCTGATCCCTTCAGCACTGACCATACTAGCGGAGAGGGCATCGGTAAGCCCACCCATGGCGGAAACCATTGGCGTGAGGAACGGAGCAACAAGGGCGCTCGTCGGGTCGGTCGCCGTGATGTCTAACTCGACCTCGCCCTCTCCGCCCCTAAGGATGCCTATCAGCTCGAACCAGGAGTTGCCCAAACCTGTCGTGATCCTGACTTTCGGAATATTCACTCTCAGCACAATCCCGTTCTCGTCGCCGATGGACTCGTCATTGTCCGTCAGCATCTCGCCTGGGAGTTCGATATCTACGGTCAACCCAGACATATCCACAGTTCCGATGCCATTCCCCTTATTCTCAGTAGCAGCTTCCGAAGCATCCCTGATCAGACTCTCGATATCCTCGCTCAGACTATCTGCGTAGGCAGGGAGGCCGGTGGAGGAGAACTCAATCGTTTGGTCGCAGTAACTCTTACTGTCACACCCAGGAATACTCCATGGCATTTCTAGCGGTTCGCCCCTCCCCCCGATCTCAAGGAAGGCCCGCAATAGATCGGATGGCAGGACATCCAGATCCATGTTGGTTGAACCCGAGTTCATCGCTTCGAACAGGGCGTCAGGAACGCCGATCCTGTGGATAGTGAAATTTACCGATAGAGCGAATTCGACATGACCTCCTTTGGTAAGAGGCAGGCTTGCGAAAGACACCTCCTCGAGATCAAAATCGACATCCACATACCCACAGCTCCTCTGGGTCGAGGTGCAAACCACGTCAGGAGTCTGGTCAACGCAGTTCGAGATTGCCGTGGTCCTGCAAATCGCATGATCCCATGCGAAGGAATCGGAGCCAGTGATGCTAACCGCTCCGTCATGATTCCCATCTGCCCTGTAAGTCAGGACGATCGAGTCTCCCCCTCCGAACGTCGAAGCCCATGTCGGAAGGACGATCGTCATAGTGAGGTCCGCGCTGATCCCATCGGGGATGAGCCCCCCTACGAAAGACTCCATCGTCTCATCGCTGAGTACGGTGGAGAACTGCAACCCTGAATTCAGAATTTTGCCCAGGTCATTCCCTGAAACCGAGTTCATGAAGCCAGAGTCCCCTAGATTCCCACCGAGGAGGCCCGCGAGAGTGAGGGGGAACGGGTGACTTACTGATCGCATGTAGACTGGGTACGCGTCATCCATGGCAACCGTTCCTTCCATGCAGTAATGCACCCCTCTAGAGCAGCCCAAAACATGGGTGTAGTTCAGGCCACCAGGGTCCAATGGGGCTTGAGCCAGAGAGTCCCAGGTCCAACCTCTCATTGTCACGTCCACGTTGGAGCTAGCAAGGGCCTGACCGATTCCCGAGACAGGCATATTGCTGGACAGATCATCCAGATCCAACAAACCGTTGTGGTATGCCATGCGTATTCCATCCGACGTGATAACTGGTATGGTGGCCTTGTCGGCCGGCATCAGTGGTTCGACGCCCCAGCTAGTCATGGTACTGGTCTGGATTTGGTAAATGCCCACAATGACCTCGATGAACGAGTTGTTCTCATCGGAAAGATCCACGGAGACCCTGAGATCAAGGCTCTTGTCCGAGGGGCTTACGTCCACGACATCCGTTCCGTCGTTGTCCCTGTACCCCATCGTCATATCCAAATCGGCCTGAAGAACCGCGCTGGGATTTCCGCGGTTGTCCACACTCCATAGTCCGGAGTTGTACGGCACCCCTCCGCCTGACTCCTGAACCTCGGTGCCGAGCCATCCCCCTGCATCAACTACAGTGGCGTAAGACGGCGGTTGGATTGAGTAGGTCCCCTTGTGACCTGGGTCCACCCTCACATCGAAATTGGTTGTGATTTGGGAACCCATCACCAGCAAACCCTCGAGTGCCGTGTCAAGGCCGGAGGCACTAACCCGATCATCGGTCCCGTAGGTGCTGGACATATCTAGAGTGATGTTTACGTTGGTCGAGATGCAAATCGGGGGCTCGAATGCATTTCCATCACTGTCTAGAAGCGGGTCTAGCTCGCAATCCACTGCCGACATCGTACCTGAGTCATCGGGGAGGAATACCCTGTCCGACCAACTGGTGTCTGGGGTCGAAGAACCCCCCCAGTTGGACAAGAAGTTCGAGATCGAACCGTCTATCTCCGACAGCAAGGACTCCTGAATCGTCGGAGACCCCGCGTCGTCAGGATCGGTGTTCTCGTCGAAAGCCGATCTCAGCGCGTCCGCAGGCAGACCATCGTTCGCCATTATGTTGTCAGACTCAAGGGCAATGGCCATCGAATCGAACAGACCCATTCCCGACTTGTCCCACTCCCTAATTGCCCATGATGCCTGGAACTGAATCTCGGTGGGGCTTGTCATGTTGAAGTGGAACATCCCTTCGACCCAGTCGGTGACGTCGGTCGTACCGTCATCGCTATCGTTTCTCCAGTCACAAATGTCACCAAGGACAACCGGGGGGGTGTCTTGGCATAGCGCCATTTCAGCGAACCCAGAATCGGAAACAACGACACCCGCACATGTCTGTACAAGGAAGAGAACAGATAGGATAATCGCTGAACCCCGCCACTCGTACCGTGAGTGAGCCTTAGCGTGCCGCTCAGCCATAGCGCAATGACTCTAAGAGTCATTGTTAATGGAT
>CAYFGC010000044.1:0-11147 GCA_964342625.1 uncultured Candidatus Poseidoniales archaeon
CCCGAGCATGATGTCGGAGTGACCATGTCCGATAGCCTAGCACTCGCTGGAATGATGGTTGAATGGGGCGTTGACCTGCTCCACATATCCTGCTGGGACGCCTTCACGGGGGCACAGGGAGACCCCGATGACCCAAGGACCATCACACGCAGATTCAGGGAGTCTCTGGGTGATGATGCCGCCATGATCTCCACCGGTTCGGTATGGGACGGAGCGGACGCCCAGTTCGTTCTCGACGAGGGAGCAGACCTAGTGGGCGTAGCAAGAGTCGCAATCGCTCACTCCAGCTGGGCTTCCGAGGCAGTAGCAGAGGGATACTCCCCCCAGAGGCCCCCATTCACGCCAGAGCATCTGCTCGAACAGGGCCTCAGCCCGACCTTCGTGGACTACATGAGGAGATGGAAGGGATTCGTCACCGACGGTAGGTCGTAGAAGAACCTCCAATACTGGCATTCTCTGCAGCAGCCATGGATGAGATGGTGTGGCAGGCACTTCTCGCAGCGATAATCCTGCTCACATTGTTCAAGATCACCCTCATCACTTACAGGAGGAGAGCCTTCCCGGAACCTCACTACGACTGGGAAAACATCGACACCAGTGACATATCGTTCCCTCCTGGATTCATCTGGGGGACGGCAACTGCGGCCCACCAGATAGAGGGCAACCAGAGCAACAACTGGACCGACTTCGAGTCCAGGACTGGGAAGGAGCAGAGTGGAATCGCCTGCGACCACTGGGCCAGATGGAGGGAAGACTTCGAACTACTGACCGAACTAGGCGTCACTTCATACCGCTTCTCGATAGAGTGGAGCCGCCTCGAGCCGAGTCCGGGAGAGTGGAACGAGAAGGCCATGCAGACTTACTCGGACATGGTGGACGACCTGATTGCCAGGGGCATCAGGCCGATGCCGACGCTCCACCACTTCTCCCACCCCTCATGGTGGGAGGACAGAGGAGGATTCACAGACAGCAGCAACCTTCCGGCATTCCTCTCCTACTGCGAGAGGGCCTTCGACTCACTCTCCGACCGGGTCTCGGTATGGTGCACCATAAACGAGCCAACGGTCTTCTCCGCGATGGGGTACACCCTAGGACAGTTCCCCCCGGGCAGGAGGAGCATCCGACTCACACTGAGGGTGATGCGGAACATGATGCGAGCCCATGCTATGGTCTACAGGAGCCTGAAGCAGAGGAACCCGGATTGCAGCCTAGGAATTGCGAAGAATGTCACTCTGTTCGATCCGGCCAACAGGTGGAGCCCGATCGACTGGCCAGTAGCGAGGCTCCTAGAGTGGTTGTGGAACGGGGCATGGAGGAAGGGAATCATGACTGGAAGGATGCTCTGGACTAGGATCCCGGGTGCCAAGGGGTCACTGGACTTCATAGGTCTGAACTACTACACCCACTTCATCACCGGGCTCTTCATGCCAACCTCCGCCGATGAGCTGGACTTCGCCAAGAGGGAACACGAGATCACTACAGAATTCGGCTACCCGATGTATGCCGAGGGGATGAGGCGGGCGATTGACTTCGTAGCCGAACTAGGAGTCCCGATAGAGGTCACGGAGAACGGGGTCGCCGACTCCAGCGACTCGTTGCGTCCAGAGCACCTCATGCGCCATCTGTGGGTTATATCAGAGGCCATCAAGGACGGCAGCGACATTAGGTCATACCATCACTGGTCCCTGATGGACAACTTCGAGTGGGCGGAGGGATACAAGATGCGCTTCGGACTATACTCGGTAGACTTCGAGACCCAAGAGAGGTCACTAAGGCCAAGCGGGGAACTATACCGCGACGTCATCAACCGATAGGACGCTAGTTGTTGTGACGTAGCCTAGTGGAGTGCCTCATCCCTGGCTAGGGATCCCATGGGGTCCCATGCTGGGAGGACCACGGGCTCACCATCCAGGCCCGCAGTCATCTCTTCCGTCAGGTAGTCCCTTGGCGCTGCGATCTCGAACATGTGCTCGTCGAACCAGTTGTCGTTCATCGTGTAGAATCCCTTGACCCCGCTCTCGTCGGATCCCCAAGAGTTCTCCACCCTCCATCTTCTAGGGCTGCCATCCACGACATCAACCCCAGTGAACAGCATTGCATGCGTCATCATCGTCTGCCCGAATCTCAGGCGATCCGCCTTCTCCATTCCGAACTCAACCCCATACAGCCCCTTGAAGTCGTAAAGCTCAGCATCCCAGAGGCCCTTCTTCCTAGCCATGTGCTTGCCAACGTCGCAACCCATCCAAACAGGGGTCCCATCCTCGAGTAGCCTCTGGGTCACCTCCTTCATCTCGTCCGAGGGGACGTTGAGGTACACTACCGGAGGGCCTCCAGCAACATTCTGCAGGAAATCAACGGTATACGTCTGGTAGTACTCGTTTCTCGGGTCGTTGACAATGCACACGTAGTTCTCCCAATCGACATCCACATACTCATCCACGAATTCCAAGGGGGTCATCTCCCCCTTTCTGTGGAATTCGTTATCCTTGTCTCGCCACTGCCAGTCGAACTTCTCAGGAGGTGTCCCTAGGTGGATGCACAGTATCCTCCATATCTCTCCCATCCTCGAGTCCTTGTGGCTCCGCGCCTCCTTCTCGGAGCCACCATCGTCCAATATCGACCTGATCTCACTTGCAGTCGTTCTCAAGATGTCTTTCAGAATCGTGTTCATCGACCTGGTGCTGCTGCTGCTGTGCGACTCCGGATATGCAGACATTGGCACAAGCCCGTGCTTCCTGATCAGATTCATCGCCATGTTCCACTGGCCTCCATCGCCTATCGGGTCACTGAGTAGGAAGTGTATGGTCCGGTCGTCAACCGGTCGGTCGGAGGTCTCCAGTATTGCCTCCAGAAAGTGATTTGCCCTCTCCAACTTGTCCCAGAAGTGAATATGCGCCTGACTGAACTCGAATTCCTTCACATTCATCTTCTTCATCGCCCCCACCCTGAATAGATTCAACGTAGCGAAAAGCCAACACCGACCACTCCTCCTCTGGTTGGTGACGCTCCACTCATCCAATTTCGTGCTGAACGAGAAATCCATGTTCTGAACCAGGTCCCTGCGAAGGGTGAGTGTCGACAGGTCTGCATTGCTGACAGCGTTCTGCGCCACCATTGCTGATGAATCAGACTCGAAAGCCTTCCTGAATTCCTTTATCTGCTTGTCAGTTACTCCCTTTGCCATCGTTCAACCCTCCACCCATGTGCGGTGCCGGAGAGCGTTAGTAATTGCCCTGCTATATCGGGGCCGCTTCCGCGAGGCCAGCCGCGATGAGAATCTCTGCTACAATGGACGAGCAGTTCTCAATGTCCCCCTCAGTTAGGACCACTTCGGTGCCATCCGCCATCAGAATTGGGTCCTCTACATCCTTGAGGACTCTAATTCTGAGAAGATCCGATGTCTCCTCGCTCACTTCCTCTTCCAGAGTTCTCGACTCAGAGGGGGATGCCGCGTGTTCGGGGAACTCGTCCATCTCCCTTATCCTGTCCTCCTCGTCGAAGTCCGGCTCTTCCCACTCCGACTCCTGTCTCGGGAGGGGCGGCGTGGTCGCAGGGGCATCCTTGTCATCCGCACCAGAGAAGTCCTCGAGGGTCTCGATCACCTCGTCAACAACTGCAACCGGCTCCACCTCGGCAGAACCGAGCATGGAAGACCATGATGTGGAAACCTTGTACTTCTCAGCAAGATCCCTTACTCCGTTGTAGAACACTCTCTCGGATGGGTCGTGACGGCTCCAGTCAAGCGTCTGGAATCCAATCGAACCCCCCGCCGAGCTAAGAAGACTCGATGAAACCGCATGCCTCGTGAAAGATGTGAGCCGGATCCTGGTCAGATCCCTGACGCATGTTCGTGCAACTCCTAGCCTCCTGGAAAGCAATTGGGCCTTGGCCGTCATCCCTTCGTCCCTGATGGCCTCCGATAGCTCGGTTTCCATGCCCTGCAATAACTGCCCCACAGCGTCCCAGAAGAACACTCCCTCAGCCATGGCGATGTCAACTGGGGCATCGCTGCTCTTCTGCTTCCTAGTCACTTCTATCAGCGTCTTGTGCACTGCTTCCAACTCGTTCTTGGAAAGCCTACGAGGACCAGAACCGACTGCCATGAACGCGACCTATCTAGCATCCAGCAGAGGAGATACATCAACAATTCCTTGACGAAGTAACAAGACGCCCCATCCGCGATAATAAAATCCAAGTCTTCCTTCGGTGAGGTGCAGGTGTACCCGAGTGGTCAAAGGGGGAGGGCTCAAGATCCTCTGCATAGCGCTTCGCAGGTTCGAATCCTGCCGCCTGCACCAACTAGAACTAACCAAGTAGCGCCTTGAGAAGCTCTATCGAACCGCTCTTTCCCTTTTGCTCGGTCACAGTGTCGGCAGAGGACACAACTTCTGGGTAGGTGTCACTAACCGCAACCGAGAATCCAACTAGGTCGAACATGGGTATGTCATTGGGAGCATCCCCACACGCAATGACTCGGCTTGGATCAATACCTCTTTGCTGCAGGGCAATACTCAGGCCCAGAGACTTGTTTAATCCCGGGCTGGCGATGTGAACTGCAAACCCCGTTGATACCACTTCGAGATCAGACCACTCACTATCTGCAATGAGGTCCCTCATCAGTTCAAATGAATCGGTCTCGCTCAGGCACCACTCGGTCTCCCTCCATCTGTTGGACTCTATCCCACTAGGGTCCAGTCCTTCGATTTTAGTCGCTAGCCATTCCGCTGCATCCTTTGCCCTGGAACCATCTGAGAGCGATCTGATTTCATGCCCCTCTATGCTGTCCCAGACCATTCCCCCATTCTCGGCGACAATGAAACCGGAAGTACCGATTGCCTGCATTATCGGGGTAACATTGGGCAGAGTCCTACCGGAAGCAAGTGACACGGGAAAAACATCCCTGTCAACCCTTCTTGCAAGACTTACCAATTCGTCGTGGAACCCATCTCTATCTAGCAGTGTGCCATCCACATCGAAGACAATCATGTCCCAATCTCCAAGATTGGGGACTTCCACCATGTTCTTTCGAATTGGCGTACATTCAAGATACCACCGACAAGGTTGCATCACGTTGAAGCGATGCCCGACATTGGGAGGTTCATGGTCGAGGACTCCGAGGATTTTCTTTACCTCGATGATGAGGAAGGAGACGAACCGTCGGAAAAGCCCGCATCTAGGGGGATCTCATTCCCCAAGATAGCAATTCCAAAGAGGAAGAAGGCAACACGTGACCCCTCTCCAGTGCCACAGGCAGCAAATGCTCCAGACTCCGATGGAATTGAGATTTCACTGGATGGAATTTTCCAGTTCGACTGGGGTATCAGGGGGATGGATTGCCCCGACTGTGCAATGAAGGCATCCAGAGCAGTCAACCGTCTACCAGGAATCCACTCTTGTAGGATTTCTGTAGCTGAGGGTACGGTTGAGATCTCCCAGGACATATCTGATGGAACGGTTTCCAGGGCCTCCTCGGTCCTCAATAGCCTAGGTCACGAGCCAGACGTTGGGTGGTTGAGGGCAGTTGGAGCCAATCCAGAAAGAGTAGCTCTGCAGCTAGGAGTAGACAACAAGGGACTGAGGAACGCTATTCTCGGCATCCCTGGGACATTGGACGCTAGAACCGATAAAGGCAACATCGATGTTCAGCGGGTTTGGATATCCGATCCGGAACTCCGGGCGGCATCTGAACAGAAGATGTCCGAGGTACTGGGCGAGGGGCATATCCTGTCACCAGTTAGGGAGTCCGGATTCAGGAAGGATCAGATTCAACTCCTTGCGGCAGTGCTGACAATACCTCTGATATTGATCGTGGCTGTAATCGAGTCATCCTCACAGATTCCCTCAGCAGTTGCTTGGTTCCTAGCTATAGGAGGTGTCGCATTTGCAGGAAACCAATTGTTCAAGGAAGCCATTGCAGGACTGAAAAACCGAGTTATTGGATTCCAGGTTCTAACATCTCTGGCGATATTGGGTGCAATCGCACTAGGTGAGCTGATAGAGGCTCTAATGGTCGTCTCACTAGTCGCGTTTGCCTCTCATCTCGAGAACAGGGCATTGATTAGAGCCCGGCAATCAATGCAAGGAGGTCTTGACAGACTCCCAAGAAGAGCAAGAGTGGTAACCAATGAAAAATCGACTGAGATGGGAGGGGCCAGATCCCTCAATGTGATCAGTTCTGTCTCTTTGGACCCATCCACTGCCAGAGACTGTGACAACGACCTAGTTCCAGTGGAGGCGCTTGAAGTAGGGGAGATGATAGAGGTAAGATCTGGAGAGACAGTACCTGTAGACGGAGTGATCATAGAAGGAACAGGTGCCATTGACAGGGCACCTCTGACTGGAGAACCGATTCCTATCCCGGTAAAGGTAGGAGATAGGGTAGAGGCAGGCCTAGTTTTGGCTCGTGGACCTCTAGTTATCAGGTCAGAGGCTACTGGAGATGGTACCAGGCTTTCCAGCTTGATAGATTTAGTTAGGCATTACAAGGACCAACCAACAAGGACACAGAGCGTAATCGAGAGATTCACCCTGGTTTGGACCCCTCTCGTTGTTTTTGCATCCCCCGTAATCGGGTTCTTGTTCACCAACTCTACTGAACAGGCAATTCTGACTACTTTGCTCCTTTGGGTAGTCTCGTGCCCATGCTCCCTACTACTTGCTTCTCCGGTCCCTCACGCAGCCGCACTTACTGCTGCCTCGGGTTTCGGATTGATAGCTAGGGGTGGTGATGTCCTCGAATCTGCCGCAGAGGTAAAGATTGCATTATTGGACAAGACTGGTACACTTACCAGTGGAAGGCCAACAATATCGGGAATCTCTGTAGCTAAGGGGGAGGAAGAGTCGAGAGTACTCAGAATCGCAGCAGGGCTGGAGGCCCGCTCCAATCACCCCTATGCTATGACGATAATCCAAGAGGCCGAAGCTCGCTCTCTGAGTCCAATGAGTATTTCTCAGATCACGGATGGAGATGCTGGAGTGCTCGGGGTCTACAGGGGTGATTATGTGATGCTCGGCAGGGCCGACTGGCTTCGCTCACAGGAGGTTTCCATTCCCGGCGAAATAGAGGAGGCCCTAGAAGAATCCAGGAACGCAGGAAAGGGCGCAAGCATCCTTTCAGTGGGGGGCTCTGCTATTGCTGCGATTTCATTCGCTCACGATGACGCCAGAGACGGAGTCCTGGAGACGGTCAACGAACTAGGCTCTCATGGGGTCAAGGTCGAGATTCTCAGTGGTGACGAGCAGGCAAGTGTCGAGGCCTTTGCTCTGGAGATCGGGATTGACCCATCGCTATGCAGAGGCGGGGTAGACCCAGAGGGCAAGGCAGAATACGTAACAAAGGTCTCTTCCGAGAACCGGACAATGATGGCGGGAGACGGTTTCAATGACGCTGGCGCTCTTGCGGCCGCAGATGTCGGCGTAGCGGTGGGAAGTGGAGACCAGGTAAATCTAGACGCCGCGGACGTACTAATTCCAGGACAGGACCCCAGGGTACTGTCTAGAATGGTGGGCCTTGCAAAGAGGACCCGAAGGATCGTGTATGCCAACATAGCTATCTCTGTGATGGTCACAATGATTCTGGTCACGGCGGTTTTGTCTGGCTTCGAAATGAACTTGGCTGCAGGCATAGCCCTCCACGAGGCGAGTGCAATAATCATCATCTTGAATGGAATGTGGGTATCTGGGACCGGTACTCAGAGGCTATCATCACTAGCCGACCTAGTCAGGGACATATTCGTAGATCTCACAGAGATTTGGGCTATATTGTCAGGTAAGAACGGAGAAGACACCTCAGCGACCGCTTGATTAAGTGGTATTATTTCCCGACAACATGGCACCTCCCGATGTCGAGTCAAGGGTAGCACCACCTTTGGTCAACTGCGCCCAGTGTGAGGGGATGCTCCCCCAAGGACTTGGAGAAATAGAATGCGTACTCTGCGGAGCCATGTGCAGAGTCACCCATCAACCAACTGTCATCGCCCTCAAGGAGGAGAAGGTACAGTGTCCTCATTGCATGACGGCTGTCGAGGCAGGTACCGATAAGAGGCCAGTGGAACTGTCCTGTGGAGCCTGCTCAGGAATTTTCACGCTAACTAGAAAGATAGTCAAGGTTGAGGTTCAATGCCCGTCCTGCGAAGCAAATCTGAGAATCAGGCCTAGACCAGGGAAGAGGGAATTGACGTGCCCGGGATGCCAGAATGCATTCTTCGTCACATTCTAGTTCCGAGAAGCCCATAGTGGTTAGAAACCGACATTTCTCACCATTTCCGACCCTCTTGTCTCAAATACCCCGAAAAGGGCGTCGAATTGGGGATGGGCACGTGAGTGAGAGCAAGCCGACAGACTCGAGCGAGTCAGAGGGTTTGGACGAACTGGATGCTCTGAGAGCAGAGCACGCACTATCTTCCACAGCAATGGGAGCTGCAGCGAGGGCCAGAGAAAGGCTGGACGAAGAGTCAACACTACGCTCTGGAATCAGGAGGGAACGCAGAATGAGAATTTCTGAGATGACCGAGAGGGTCTCTGGGATGCAAGGTGCAATGAGGAAGGCTAACGAGATCCTATTCGAGGAGCAATTGCAGCAGATTGAGGCAGATCTCAGGGACGAGCTGGAGGATGAGCTTGAGAGGCTGGAGAAGGAGTCATTGGAGAGGGAAGAGAGGCTTCTCAGGGAAGAGATGCTACATCGTCTTCGCAGAGAGGAGAACAGGCTCCGCGATCAACTTGATCTAGAGAGGGATAGGAGGACAGAGGCCCACTCTTCTAGAATTAGAGACAGACTAAGGGAGGAAATGGAAGTTGAGTTCACTCGAAGGAAAGCGTTCCTAGAGGAGAGGCTTGAGCTGGAGGCCAACCAGGGGATGGAGAGAATGGAACGCAGGGTTGAGATGGACCTCAGAGAGGCAATGGAGTCCGAGGTTCACAGGAAGTCTGAGGCATTTAGGCTAGAGCAGGAAATAAAAATGAGAGATAGCATTGCCAAGAAGAGGCGGAAGTATGAGACTAAGATGGAGAAGCAGCTTGAGAGCGAAAGAGAGTCTCTAGAGAAGGAACTGAAATCCGACATCGATGTCAGGACAAAGGCGCTTCAGGAAGAATCCGAGAGGGCTGCCATTGGTGAGCTAGACAGGAGGTTCAGGGCGGAGAAGGAGAGCATGGAGGCAGCACTCGGCCTCAGAAGACAAGAACTGGCACTGGAGAGCGAGGTCGAGATGGAGCAGAGAGTCGCCGATTTCGTCAAGGAGAGGGAGTCTGAGATGATGTCAAACCTCGAGAAGCAGATGTCGAAGAGAGGAGACATGTCGAAGAAGGACATCGAGGAGATGCTCAAGACACTAGAATCGGAGATCCGCCTAAAGATGGAAACCGCGCTTCTTGACGCGAGACACAGGGCAATGGACCAATTTGGCTCTTAGTTGACCAGTTATTCAGTAATCGCTCTGATTCGACCATCCGCCTCTCTTGCAAACTCCCAGTATGATTGACTAGCGGGGTTTGACTTATTCGGCTTCTGTGCAATCACTATCGGAGCACCCTCCAGAGGCGACTCTGCTATGGCCACCGATCTTGGAATCTGCGATTCGAAGACCCTGTCACCGAAGTGCTTCCGAGCTTGCTCGGTCACCGTTTCGCATAACTTGCTTCTCGATTGTACCATGGTCATCAGGATGCCCAGTAGGCCTAGACCTGGATTCACTGATTTCTGGACCTCCCTGATTGTGGAGATTAACTGACCCATCCCTTCCAAGGCATAGAACTCTGCTTGAATGGGAATCAGCAGCCAGTCTGCCGCACATAGGGAATTTACTGTAAGCAGCCCTAGAGATGCTGGCGTGTCGATAATAATCACATCGAAACTCCCCTCTGCCTCCGAAAGGGCGAGTTTGAGCCTATTTTCCCTACCAACCCTTGTAGCTAGGTCAACTTCGATTCCAGACAGATCAAGATCCGCGGGGAGGATCCACAAGTTTCGGATTCCAATATGCTTGGGAGGACCTCTGGACTTCTCCGGGTTGTTCTTCCTCCAAGCAGCTTTCATCGATCTTGAGAGTAGATCCGGCCCAAGTACGCAATCCTCCAGTTTCAGAGAGTCATCGTCAACCCCCCGAGCGAACAACTCGTTCATTGTCGGCCCAACACTTCTCTTGTCAACACCGAAGGTCGTTGCCACGTTTCCCTTTGGATCCATGTCCACAAGCAGAACCCTTCTGCTTCGGATCCCGTAATCTTCACTCCCCATCGCCAGAGATGAGGCCAGGTTTACTGCAGTGGTCGTCCGAGAACAACCGCCCTTGTGATTCACACAGGCTATCACCACTGCCACGGGGCTGACTATGGCATTCGGTTAATTGGGATTCCCGATTACTGTATTACTGGGACGTTAACTTCACTGAGGATCTTATTCACGACCCTCCTTCCTGTAACCCCTCTAATCTTGGACTCGGGCTTGAGTACGATCCTGTGACTCACCACATCCAGAGCGACCCCCTTCACGTCATCAGGGATTACGTAGTCCCTTCCATCAATTGCGGCAGACGCCCTTGACGCCTTGAAAAGACCCTGGCTAGCCCTTGGTGAAGCCCCGGCCTCTATTCTCGGATCTGCCCGGGTTCTCTGAACTACTTGGACGATGTAACCCAGGATAGCCGGATCGATGTGAACGGTCTCCAGGGCCTTCTGCATCGCCACTACCTTCCGAGGCTCGACAATCTGCTCAACATCGTAACTGTCCTTCCCTCGCAGCTTCCTTCTCTGCAATATCGCCTTCTCTTCATCCATAGATGGATAACCCATACTCATCTTCATGAGGAACCTATCCATTTGCGCCTCTGGAAGAGGATATGTCCCCTCCTGCTCAATTGGGTTCTGCGTCGCCATTGTTACGAATGGTGCAGGGAGTTTGTGAGTAATCCCCTCAATTGTTACTTGCTTCTCTTCCATAGCCTCGAGGAGAGCAGCCTGCGTCTTCGGAGGGGCTCTGTTAATCTCGTCCGCTAGAAGTATGTTGGTGAACAGAGGGCCGAACCTAGGTCTGAACTCCCCAGTCTTCTGGTCATACATGTAAGTCCCGATTATATCAGCAGGAAGAAGATCGGGAGTGAACTGGACCCTCTTGAACTTGCAACCCAGTGCTTCAGCGAAAGTATTCG
>CAYFGC010000045.1:0-11029 GCA_964342625.1 uncultured Candidatus Poseidoniales archaeon
CCTCGACCTCGTGGCTCAATTTTGCCATGAATCCATTCTCATCGAAAGAGAGCTCGTGCACGATGATGTCATCCCTGGTTGCCATTCCAGCGAATAGGTAACCTAGTGCTAGGTTGAATGCCCTGCCCCTACATGTCGTAACCACATAGGTGGGCAGAGGTGCTTCGACCTGTTCAACAAGGATTCGGTCCCGAGAAGGGACCTGGAAGGTAGTGGCAGAGTGTTCGTCCAGAAACTGGGATAATGCGTTAGCTACTGGTTTATTGAGGCCCATTACGTCAACTAGGAATGGAGTAATCGGATTTCCGGTCCTATACTGGATGGATAGGATACCCAATAGTCCGAGGACCTCGTTGCTTAGTTCGCTAGTCCTGCTCATCGCTTCTCCGGTCCAAGATGGTATTGTGGGGCGGAAACCGGTTGCCGGGGTCACATTCACCCTGGTTCCGATTACGCTAGCAACCCTGTATGTTGATCCTCCCAGAAGGAAAACGTCACCATTCCTCATGCTGGAAACGAATGAAGAGGATAGTTGACCGACTAGCGTCCCATCTGAAGTGAAGACGAGATAGTTGTTGTCTGGAGAAATGGTGCCTATATTTGTGTAGTATATCATTTGGGCGTAGCCCCTCTTTCCGAAACGATTCTCCTCCCAATCAACCCACACTCTTCTCTCCTCTTCCAAGAGGTCCAGCACTTCGATGTAGTCTTCATAGGGGAGTTTACGATATGGCCAAGATGCTTGCACCAATTCGTAAGCTTCGTCGATGTCCCATTCCCTGATTATTGTCAATCCGATTAGGAACTGCGCCAGAACATCTAGGCAATTCTGTGGGAACTTTAACAGATCCATGTTCCCCGATAGTATTCCATTCTGAAGTGCGACAATCTCGAGTAGATCATGAGATGAGGTAGGTAGGAAACGTGCCCTTGGTAGGCCCCCTACCTGGTGGCCTGCCCTACCAATCCTCTGAAGAGCCGTGGCAATGGAACCAGGAGAGCCAACTTGGATTACCAAGTCAACTGATCCGATATCGATTCCCATTTCGAGGCTCGAGGATGAAACTACGCACCTCAGTTTACCATCTTTGAGCCTCTGTTCTACATCTAGCCGAATTGATTTATCCATTGAACCGTGGTGGCCTTCAACGCCGGCTACCCCTGCAACTTTAAGACGCTGTACGAAAGTCTCTGTCATGTTCCTAGTATTCACGAAAACAAGGGTTGTGGTGTGGGCCTCCACAAGCTCCTTGATTCGATCGATATTGTGATCTAGAACCTCCTTAACGGGTATTGATGAGAATCTTGGAGTAGGTAGGATGATGTCCAGGTCGAGTTTTCTTGACCCTGAAATCTTGGCTATCGAGACTCTCTGCTGATTTCCTTGTTCCTCTCTAGAGTCACTGGCAACTAGGAACTCGGCGACTTCGCTAAGGGGCTCCATTGTTGCACTGATGCCAATCCTCTGAACATCAGATTCAACTACAGAGTCCATTAGTGCAAGACTCAGAGACAGATGAGTCCCCCTCTTTGTCGGCACAAGGGAGTGCATCTCGTCGACAATCAACCATTGCAAGTCATTCAGAAGAGGTCGAAACCTCTTCGAGGCGAGGGCGAGGGCCAACGATTCCGGAGTAGTGATCAGAATGTGAGGGGGCTTCCTCAGCATCCTCTCCCTTTCTTTCTGGGGCGTATCACCTGTTCTGAGGCCTACTTTGATCTCCTGAGCCCTACCGGGTAGGAATCTCTCCTTTATTTCTGTAAGAGGTCCGATTAGATTCTTCTGGATATCGTTTGCCAGGGCCTTGATTGGGGATATGTAGATGCATTGGACGGAATCTGTTAGCTTGCCCTCTAGAGATTTCCGAACCAAGTCATCAATAATTGAAAGGAATGCGGTCAAAGTCTTTCCAGAACCCGTGGGTGAGCATAGTAGCAGGTGCTCCCCCGACAGAATCTGGGGTATGGCAACTTTCTGAGGCTCGGTGAAATCGGGAAACTTGTCTTGAAACCAATTCCTCACTGGGGGGGAGAGTTTGCTCAGAATGTCCTCGGTCTCTGAAATCTCTGAGACATACGTAATTTCTGGCATTTTTTTCAAACCACCTTGCGTTTCAGGGTATCGATTGCATAAATTAATGCTTCTCAATAATTAGTCTGAAATTGTCCAATTGTGCCCGAAAAACTCGTGATGGCAACTCAATCGCATGGATATCCCTGAACATTAGGATGGCTTGAAAACCACGATTGGTTGTCGTTGTCCATATGGACGACAAAGGGAGGCTGTCGAGACTGAGCTCCCTGCTGCGCAGGAGAGGGATAGTGCTTCCATCTTTCGAGATATATGGCGGAGTGTCTGGTCTAGTAGATTACGGACCGGTTGGAGCCAGAATAAAGCGACGTGTGGTTAATTCGTGGATTGAACACTGGGGCAATATTCCTAACGTAGTAGAGATTGATTCGCCGACAATTACCCCTGAGCCAGTTCTTGTAGCAAGTGGACACGTGGGTGAATTCAATGACAAGATGTCTGAATGCAAATCCTGCGGAGGGACATTCAGGAGCGATCATCTGCTTGACGGGTTACACGAAAATCCGGACACATTGGATGCTTCTGAGCTCGATGAATTGATTGCGAAGAAGGGGGTGAAATGCCCAAGTTGTGATTCCCAGGACTGGTTAGGTGCTAGTGCGATGAATCTGATGTTCCAAACGAGCATTGGTGCGATGAGCGGTTCGAGGGCTGCTTACATGAGACCGGAGACGGCTCAGGGGATGTTCATGCTTTATCCGGCGCTCTACAGGCATTTCAGGCAGAGGCTACCATTCGGAGCAATGCAAACAGGGAAGGGATACAGGAACGAAATTAGCCCTCGACAGGGGATGATTAGGCTCAGGGAGTTCAATATGGCTGAATTGGAGTATTTCATCGATCCCGAAAGTCCTCCTACCACCGATTTGAGCAGATGGGTGAGAAAGGTCCGCATTCTTCCTGACCCCGATGGACCTCACCCGAGTGAGGTGGAGGTAACAATCGAAGAAGCGTTCGAATCGGGGATTGTGAAACACCCAACCGTGGCTTGGTTCCTGGCTATGACAATGCAGTTCCTCGAAGATGTCGGTGTCGATCCCTCAAAAGTTAGGTTCAGACAGCACGCTAGTACTGAGATGGCTCATTACGCTTCTGACTGCTGGGACTGCGAACTCAGTGGCGAGCACGGATGGATTGAGGTTGTCGGGATAGCCAATAGGACTTGTCATGATTTGGAGTCGCATGAGAATTATTCCAAATCTGGGCTATTGAAGGGCTGGAGGAACTTCGAAGCTCCAGTAAAGGAGAGTCGTGAGGTCCTAAAGCCCGAGGGCTCGGTCATAGGGCCCGCTTTCAGAGAAAGGGCTGCGGATGTGTCAGCGGCATTATCAGGATTGAAAGAAATACCCGAAAGTCTACCCTTTACGCTATCTCTTGTTGATGGCACTAAAGTGGAGATAGAAGAGGGCATGGTGACTAGAAGTCTTCAGGAGACGGTGATCTCCGGAGAGTACTTCACACCACACGTAATTGAGCCGGCATTCGGCATAGACAGGATAATCTGGCATATCCTCGATCACAACTATCTTGAATTGGAAAAAGAAGGAGAGGAGTACACAATATTGACTCTGGAGCCATCTTTGGCTCCTTGTGACCTAGTTGTGTTGCCACTTTTCTCCAAGGATGGCATGGATGTGATGGCGAGAGAGGTTTTGTCCCTTATTTCCTCAATTTCTGGCATTATCGCTGAAATTGATACTAGCAGATCAATCGGTAGAAGGTATGCAAGGGCCGATGAGATCGGGGTCCCTTGGGCCGTGACGATTGACCATCAGTCTCTGGATGACGGTACCGTGACAATCAGAAGAAGGGATGACCAGAGGCAGGTTCGTGCTGACGTCGATGCTCTGATTGAGGGCATTGCTTCGGGCTCGCTGCAGTCCCTATTCTAGGCTAATCTTCAAGTGTCGCCTAGGGCATCTATGCCCGTGGAAGGGGACAGCAGTCCAGATGATTGGACAGAAAGATATCGCCCTTCGACAATATCTGAGATGGAGGGCAATGGAGACAAGTTGAGAAGGGTCAAGTTGTGGCTAGATGGTTGGTCTGGGGGAAAGGTTCCGAAAAAGAGGGGTTTGCTTCTCTCGGGACCCCCTGGAGTCGGAAAGACTACTCTAGCACATGCACTGGCCAAAGAAAGAGGTTGGAAGGTCGTTGAGTTAAACGCTTCTGAGCAGAGGAATGCGGCTGCAATAAGAGGGTCGGCGACTAGGGGGTCTCAGAATTTCTCGCTCGAGAATTTCTCAACGGACTCCTCCAAGACCATTAGGACGGTGGTTCTGCTTGACGAAGTTGACCATCTCAGTGGGGGTTTCGCAAAAATCTCTGAAGATCGTATTGAGAAGTCTATTTCTTCCGAAGATGATGGGTCAGTATTGAGGGGTGACTCTGGGGGGAAAGCAGAGCTCCTCAACCTGCTAAAAAATACCAAGAATCCAGTGATAATGACTTGTAATGACCCGATGAGGCTATGGGGACGTGGTGGGAATTGGAGATCCAACAGGGATAGGGTACTTAGGGTCTCAGAGAATGTCATTTTCGAGAGGGTGGATAGGTCTGACCTCAGGAGAATAGCTCTCAGAGTTCTGGATTCTGAGGGCGTCGGAATTGATCCCGAGTCCCTTAATGCCCTTATTGATGGTAATCCAGGCGATCTCAGAGCCCTGGTCAGAGATCTGCAGTCACTTTCTTGCATAGTCGAGGGGCATATCGAAATGAGTGCGGTCAGAGAACTCTCAGAGGCGGTCGTTAGGGACTCGCAGATCAACGTCTTCAACTCACTAAAGAAAGCCTACACGACTCAATCGGGCGAAAGAGTCTCCGAGATTGTCCGGAACTCGGACAAGGACCCGGATGAGATGCTAGCTTGGTTCGCTTGGAACAATCAGTCAATAATGGCATCCTCCAGCTTGGAGTCAGTATCAGCGGCCATGTGCAAATCGGATTCATTTCTAGCAACGAAATTCTCCAATCGGGCTTTCAGATCATGGTACTGGGGTTCAGCATTGCCTGCTCAGGCAATAGCTTCTGTCTCGACTGGTGGAAGTGAGAATGAGGTGTTCGTCAGTTTCCCCGACTTCCTAAGGAGGGGTGGCGAATCCTGGCGGACTGGCAGCCTTATTTCGGGTCTGTCTGAGAAGTTCGGGACTAGTCGCGCTTCGATTAGGGAAGATCTGTGGCCGACTCTGCTTGCCACCCATAATCCGAGCCTAGGTGGATCTGAGGCTGATTTCAGAGTTGCGAAGAAGATCGGCTTGACCGCGGAGGACCATCTTGCCATGCATGGGATTCCGAAGTCTAGCAAGAGTGCAAAGAAGATAATGGAGTCTTTCGGTGAAGAAGAGTTAGGCAGGGGTGCTGAGATACTAGTGGAGAAGCCCCCCGATAGTCAAGTCGAAGACGATGGCCAGTCGACCCTGGACAGATTCGGCTAGTCTGACTCCCATGTCCTTGGGTGAAGAAGCACCAGGACTGTGAGCAGTTCGAGACGTCCTAGCCACATCAGCATGGTTGATGCCAGAAGGGAAGGGGTGCTCATGGCCGCCCATGAGGAAGCGGCTCCAGAAGGACCGAAGTCACCCAATGCAGGGCCAGTATTGCCGAGTAATGATACTGATACCGATAATACGTCATCCATGTCGAGATTTGGCTCTAGGAAAGAAATGGTCAGCATCGATGCAGTGACTAGGACCATCCATGAGCTAACCATTCCCAGAATGATCCAGACCCTTTCCTCGTCAACCACAGAACGGTTGAATCTGATAGCGACAACCCTTCTTGGTTGGATGATTTTCATTACTTCCCTCTTGGCCAATTCAAATGCAATTCTGATTCGTAGCACCTTGAGTCCGCCGCCAGTTGATCCTGCGCTGGCCCCAATAATCATCAGTAGGAGTAGGACAAATTGGCTGAAGACTGGCCAATCGGAGAAGTTGGCGCTAGAATATCCGGTACTTGTAATCGAAATGGCCTGGAAAATGGAGTGCCTGATTGATTCCAGAAATCCGTATCCCAAATCATCCGAGCGATAGATGTTTATCGCCATAGCAATCCATGCGATGAAAACGATTAGCAGATATGTCCGGAGTTCTTCGTCCTTCCAAATCTCTTTTGATCTACCAGAGAATGCAAAATATAGCAGGCTGAAGTTGATACACGTAAGTATCATGAAGACCATCACAATGGATTCGATAATTGCGTCATCGAAGTGCATAATTCCACCATCAGTGGTTCCAAATCCACCTGATGGCATTGTCGTTAGTGCATAGTTAATAGAATCAAAAGAACCCATCTTTGTAAACTGAAAAAGGAGGATGGCCTGTAGAAGCGTGAGACCGACGTAAATTGACCATAGTTTACGAGCGGTGCTCTCCAGAGTTGTTCCTAGATTCGAAACCGAGGGGCCGGTTAGTTCGGCCCGGGCTAGCGCCATCCCCCCGCCAAGGGCCCTGGAGAATATTAGGAGCCCTAGCATAATTACCCCCATTCCACCGATCCACTGGGAAATTGAGCGCCAAAGAATGAGGCTTTTCCTTTGACTCCCCAAGCAGTCCCCTTGGAATTCATTGATTCCTGCAATACCGGATCCACAAACAGGACTAGTGGCAGGATCGACGAGTGATGCTCCGGTTGTGGTGAAACCTGACATTGACTCAAACCACGAGTGGAGTAATCCATACGAAATCTGGCTAAACGAATTCTCATTACCTGGATCCCAGTATTCGCCGAAGGGGCCGTGGAACATCCCCCCCAGCCAAAGGGGCAATGCCCCCACTATCACCACTGGAATCCATCCTAACGCGACGGAGGCAAATGCCTCTCTATCCCTTACCCTTGCTGAGGGGTCGGAAACACGGGACTGGAAGACGAGAGAGTATCCGACCGAAATAGAAATCATAGCGGGGATCGCGAATGTGCGAATTGCAGGCTCTAGTCCCTCCGAGTATAGGCTGTAAAGACCAACTACTGCCAAGGGTAATGAAACCAATCCAATGGTCCAACCGAGAACTAGGCTTACAACTTCCCAGCGCATACTAACTCCGCAGTGACTCCTCGGCCTTCCCTACATCGTCAATTTCTAGAATCAGATAGATTCGATCTCCTTCCTCCAGGGGGCCAATCTCCTCTGCCACGATATTGTTGAAGGACCCATCTGCCCCCATCCTCTCGAGCATTACTAGATTCGCCCCGATGATGTCCTCAACTTCGTCCAGTTCTTTGCCCATTAGTGAACTACCGGGATTGACTTCCGCGGACATTGAAACTAAGGATGGGATTCTTGGAATTGGTTCGTAAAGCCCTGGAACATGCATGTGGATTGCTTTGAGAATTGATTTTACGGCAACTCTGCGCTTGCTGACAGGTCTGAGACCTATTCTCTGAATAGCCTCTACGAGTGCTCTGTCCTTGAGAATCAGTCCAGTCCTAGAGACGCCCTTGTCAAAGGTCCTCATTGCGATTGAAATATTCAGATTGTCATCACTCAGTGTCGAAATTGCAATATCGTGATCCTCTACTGCTAGTTCCCTTAGCAGATCTTCGTCCTGGGGGTCCCCGTGAATTACATCGAGACGCTTGTTTACGCCTATTCGTGAACCGACGATTGCATTTGCTGCGTCTAGGTCTGGCTCAATTATCACCACATTCGAGCCTTTACCGAGATAGTGCTCAGCCAGCTTGCTCCCGAAGCTTGTTGCACCGAAAACGGCAACCCTGGGCTTCTCTGGCATCTCCGAGTCTACATCTCCGACCATTCTGGAGACGTCCCCGAAGAACTTCGTATCACCAATGACGAAAACGAGCATGTCCCCTTCTTGGATAATTTCATTTCCTGAAACTATCCTTCCCTTGCTACCTTGCCCTTTCATGGCTATAATCCTGGGATAATCGGGGTCAGAAAGTGCCCTAGAGTTGGCATCAACTATTGTTGACCCGATTAGTGGAGAGTCCAATGATACGCTAGACTCGACAATCCACGCATTTTCTCCGAGGGGGATGATGTCAGAAAGTGATGGTGCGACCAGACCGGAAATCAATTGTTCCACCACATCTGTGGAGGGTGAAACTACGAAGTTAGTCCGAGCCCAGTTCTCCAATGGTCCCGCACCCCTTGTCGGATGGGTGATTTCAGAATCACGAACATTTGCTATCGTAATTAGTCCTGAAGCGGTCCTATCGCCTACCTGCTCACTGAATACTCGTTTGGCGAATGCGCATCCCAATATGTTCACGTTGTCATCATTTGTGGCGAAAACGATGATTTCGGCGTCGCTTATTCCAGCCCTGACCAATGAGTCCCTAGATAGTGCGTTGCCGGTAATCAAGAGGCAATCCAGAGACTGAGAGTCGCTGATTGCATTAGGATCCGGGTCGATCATCGCTACGCCCCTCTTCTCACCACGAAGCGCGGCGGCGACACCCCGGCCGACCTCGCCGGCACCTGCGATAATGACTCGCATTCAGTCAAATGAATATGTGATTTGGATATAATCCTGCGCCATGACTGGAAAATTGCAAATCTGGCCTTTTTCTCGTACTATTCCTCGGAATCGACTAACTTTCCTCTGATTCTACTGTCCGCTCTGGATTGGATGATTTCAGCTTGTCTAATTGTTCTCCTATATGCCTGTCTTGCAGCAGGAGTGAGTCCGGATGGTAGCCATGATTCCTGGGCGGGGAACCAAGACCACGCCACAATAGGGGCGACCAGTGCTAGTGTCGGCGGGAAGAATACCGTCAGAACTGTGGCAAGAATCAGGGCAGAGCGTGCGATCGAAGCGTAAACTATTGGTCGTAATCTGCTGTTTTCGATGATTCTAGAACCTTGCCAGGTTGTTATTGATGCATGGCCAAGGCAGGTTACCACGGTGAGAACCAAAGCCAATGCGACATTTGCAGAAGTGAAGCCCGTTCCCTCCCACACAACTGGATCGAATAATCGAACGTTTAGGTGGGCGGAACGCATTGCCCCAAAACCCAGACCAAGTGTCCACCCATATGGAGCGCATGCCCTCAATCCGACGGTTCTAGAGCGACCAAGTACGAATAGAGTAAATGAAGACTCAGCAAGAGCAATAACTAGTGCAATAGCACTAATCGAGATTATGTTCTGAGTCTCATTTCTGACTTCTGACAAAATCAAGACGTCTATGGCAGAAGCGACCAATACTCCGGAAATTATACCGTATAGTAATGTTTTAACGGCCCCGGACAGGTCATAGAATCCTGTCATTTTTGCTATGGTTCCTCGCCAACCGGCGTAGATCCCAAGTAGACCGATGGCGAAGGCTATCTGCATCTCCCACATCTCAATGGGTGCTTCAGCCATATACACCCCAATGACGGGTTCCCTTTCAGTACAGCGGATATTAGAGGGCTTTCTTGCCTCTAACTGGCCAGACAATGTTCAAACCACACGATTGATGCCGAAACCCATGGCGCTAGAAGGATTCAAGCGTAGAGTTCTAGGTTCCATAGGAGTTCTCAAGGGCAAGAGGAAGATTGACGAAGAGACCGTCAAGGATCTTAGCAAATCGCTCAGAAGGGCACTTCTAGAGGCTGATTTCAATGTTAGGCAGGCTAAGGAGCTCACAGAACGAGTAGAAAGAGGGATGGTCGACGAAGAGCCTCGCCCGGGGGTTAAATTAGAAACACATGCAATGAATCTGATTTACTCAGAGCTGGTTAGGATTCTTGGTCAGCCCAGGGAAATAAAACCCCACAATCAGACAGTGCTAATGGTTGGTTTGTATGGCCAGGGAAAAACCACAACTACTGCCAAACTAGCAGATTGGTGGAGAAGAAGCCATGGTGCAAAGGTCTCGGTAATAGAGGCAGATGTGCATCGCCCAGGTGCATTCGAGCAATTGAGTCAGATGCTCGAAGGGACGGGTGTAGAAGTATACGGGGAGCCAGGGTCTGAGGATGCAGCGGAAATAGTCAGGAATGGCCTGAAGAAGGTGGGTACGTCTGATATCGTAATCATTGATACCGCTGGAAGGGACAGCCTTGATGGAGAGCTGAAAGATGAATTGCTAGATATCGCTCGAATTGCCAATGCCTCAGAGAGGTTCCTAGTTATTGATGCCCAGGTTGGACAGGCTGCTGGCCCGATGGCCGAAACATTCCACGAACTAGTTGGAGTAACTGGGACCATAGTGACCAAGTTGGATGGTACTGCAAGAGGCGGTGGCGCTCTAAGCGCAGTTTCGACGACAGGTGCACCGATCGTCTTCGTTGGGGAGGGAGAGAAGATTGGTGATATCGAGAAATTCGAGTCTGATAGGTTCATTTCACGATTGCTAGGGATGGGGGATATCAAGGGGCTAATTGATCTAGCACCGGAGGACCTAGATGAGCAAGAAGCAATGCGCCTGACTAGGAGGCTGATGTCAGGCAGATTTACCCTCACAGACATGTATGCCCAGATGGAAATGATGAGCAAGATTGGCACGCTGGACAAGGTACTCTCGCATTTGCCAGATACGATGTTCGGCGGAATGGGGAACATGGGAGTGGCGCAGAAGAGGCAGATGCAGGCAAATCTCGACAAATACCGAATAGTTATGGACTCAATGACCCAAGAGGAAAAGGATGATCCCTTGCTACTCAAGTCAAGCAGGATTAGGCGTATTGCAAGAGGTGCTGGATGTGAGGAAAGGGAGGTCAAGGAGCTTCTAACGCAATGGAATAGAAGCAAGAAGATGATGCGAGGATTCAGGGGCGACAGGAAGATGAGGCGTCAAATGCAATCGATGATGGGCATCGATGACGATCTCGATCTAGGGTGATCATTTGGAAAGGTGGTTTGCCATCATTGGACATAGGGCACCTAGTTCAGGGTCTCTGAATCTGAATGATCTTGCTGGTTCTGGAGGGAGGATGGACGTTCTTGCTAGGGCGGTGAATTCAGCACTATTCGTCTCTCATGGAATTAGG
>CAYFGC010000046.1:0-10841 GCA_964342625.1 uncultured Candidatus Poseidoniales archaeon
CTTGATGTACTATTTACGGAGATAAAGTACAATATTCTCCTAATCAGAAAATTCTGGGGAGTAAAAGAAGGAGTAATGGTCGGATTGTTCGTTGCAGGATTCTTTCTAGGAACATGGGACTTTGGGATTGGGGAGATTTCAACTGGAGGCGACTACAACAGATGGGGGATACTAGGTGGCGAGGATAGTGGTTTCTTGCACATGAAAGACCTAGCCCTGATACTTGCCTTACTTTCGGTAATTTGCTGGACGGGTTTCGTTGTAATGCTCTGGAATAGTTACCCAATCATGAGAGAAAACATGGTCTACCTACTGATAGGAATGGGTTTCATTCAATTTGGCCATATCAAATCACATGCAGACAACCCCTCCTTTCCATGGGATTCAGGGATTGGTGGTTGGGTCTGGGTATTGGTTTCGAACCTAGTGATGCTGTTTCTATCGATTTTTGTTGTTAGGAGAGCGGTTGTTGAGACAAGGGACATACATGTCCAGAGGAAGCACTCCCATCCCGATCCCAGAGTGATAGACAGGGCATGGAAAGATCATAGCTTACTAGCTTGGAGTCTGGGGATTGCAGTATGGATAATTGTACTCAACATCAGCTTCTGGAGTAGTGCTCATTCCATAGCCCCTAGCCCAGGTGATTTGGACTTCAGTTATTCATTATCGTTTCTTCATATGATTTCCGGCATCATAGCAACACTTCTTCTCCTAGTGATAGTCTGGTTCCCGGAATTCATGCTTGGTTCAGCTGAAGCAAGGATTCAGACTTCCCGGGCACGTGAGGTTTCGGGGGAGGTCTTTGAGCAAAAGAAAGCGGAACAAGGAAAATGCCCGGTTTGCAACCAAAAAACAACTGCCATTCAGGAAACTTCTGGGGAGATCAGCATCCCTTGCGAATCGGATGACTGCTCCGGAAAGGGAGTGTCTGGGTCTGAATGTGAACAATGCGGAGTTAGGATACCATCCAGGGTTGTTTGTTCAAGCTGCGGATCCAATACGCCTGTAGGGAGCCACTTTGGTAGGGTTGAAGCTTGGTGAAGGATAGAGCTGTCGAATCTCAAGATGCTGTAATCAGCGAAATGGAAGAAACATCGAAAAAAGATGCAGCTAGCATGGTTGTCGCTTTCAGCCTATCATTGCTAATCGTTTTGGCGTCTTCCATTGCTATACTCTACATCTGGAAGGGTGATAATCTGGTGATCGAGAGGCCGTCCCCGGCTCTATCTTCCTGGGAAACGGAATTCAAGAGTTTGACTGGAGTGAGTAATCAATCGATATCTGATCTGGATGGGAAGGGAGTAGTTATCTGTGTCGTGGACTCAGGAATAGACCTAAGCCACCCAGATCTAAGAGATCTTGAGATCAAAGGGTGGCTTGACGCTGTGAATGGGGTCGATGAGCCCTATGACGACGAAGGTCATGGGACTGCCATGTCGGGAATTATTGTAGCTAATGGAGGTCTGAAAGGTGTTTCCAGGGGCGTTGACCTACTAGTTGCGAAGGCAATTGATGACCAGGGCCAGGGGGATGACGAAACTGTTGCAACGTCTGTAGAATGGTGCGTCCAACGGGGGGCCGACATAATTTCCCTGAGTCTTGGAGGAGGGCAGAGTTTCGGATCCGAATTTCTACAAACTGACAAGTTGGAACAAGCGGTTAATGAAGCACTGGATAGCGGAGTCTTCGTAATTGCTTCCGCCGGAAATGATGGTGAAGACGATGATGGTGACGTTGGTTCCCCGGGATCTGTAGAGGATGTCATTTGTGTTGGCGGAATTACTCGCTCTGGAGACATCTGGTCAGGAAGTTCCGAGGGAGACAATGATTTGAGAGTGTGGCCGTTACCCCCGACTCTAGGGAGAGATGATCCCGATAAGAAGCCCGAGATAGTAGCGCCGGGGCACGAAGTACCAGTGCTGATGGCGTCTGGAGTGGGTAACAGCGGGTGGTGGGGTTGGTCCAGTGGTACCTCCGCTGCCACAGCTTGGGTCAGTGCTTCGCTAGCTCTCTTGTTGCAGGAAGATACGGAGCTCCAGAGAGAGAATTCCTCAGGCAGGCAATCGATAGAGGAGGTCAAAGGGGCAATTACCCTAACCTCACAAATGATGGATGGACAAGACTCCCATGATGATCACTATGGCTATGGACACCTTAGGATAGACCAGTTGGTTTCGCATTTTGACGATGGGAACTAGAAACTCTTCAGGAGAGCAACTAGAGTTCCGCCGGTCAAATCTGTGAATCCAACAGAATCGCTATCATTTATTTTTTTGACCAGCTCTATCCAGTCGTTAAATGACTGAACCTTCAACTGTGCAGGAGTTGGTTCCACCCCCTCGGAAAAATCCCCCACATCCCCAGTGGGCACGGTTGGTTCCAATAGAAGAACCAGGCCGCCGGGAGAAACTAAATCGAAAGCGGCTGAAGCAGCTGCAACCCTTTCCTCTTCGGGCAGGTCGATGATAATCAGATCAACTGGCATTGGAAGTATTGAATTTACGGCATTCTCAGGGATTGCGATGTTGGACGCTCTAGATGAAGAAGTCTCGGCGAACACCTCGTGCCATTTCATGGAAACCGATTGCGCCCAACCCTCTGCCTCGTACCTCCTAATCAATCGGTCTATGATCACACAGAACCTTGTCCCTGGTTCGATTATCCTGAATGTGTCTGGAGATCCATTAGTCCCTTCTCGGCTGCCCTTATCGCTATCGGACCAGAGGTCAAATAGCCATGCTGAGAGATGTCCAATACCTCCGCCCACGAGAGTGACGTTGCTGGGTTCAATTCTAGAGCATACATCTCTAATTCGGGACCTCACTGATCTAGGCAACAGGGGGATGTCCATGTGTAGCATCTGCTCCCCGATACTGGAAGCAATCTCTGGTTCGGACTGATCCCTCTCTAGGTCCTCTGATAGGAGGATAGCCATGACATCGGAATCTGACATTTGGGGGAGGCCCGTGCCATTGCTGTCATCGCCCACAGTTCGCTCTGACGAGTGTTGCTCTTCAATAATCCTCTAGGATGGGTTGAATACCCGGCGTCATCACGATTGAGCATGAGTAATGAAGACGAGGGGGCTTTTTCAGAATGCCCTAGTTGCGTCGAATTGACTGAACATTCAATCATCAAGAGGACACCTCAAGGAGAGGGCGAGGATGTCTTGGTCAGATGCAGCGCATGTTCATTTGTTCATAAAATCATGATTCGGCCTCCCAATCCAGTTATGGTAAGGACTACTTTGTCGGATGGAAGAGAAAGTTTCGGAGTAGAAATAGAGGTCGACGAAGACGAGGAAATTTCTGTAGGAGATATGTTCGAGCATGATGAGATTACGTGGATGGTGACCAGGATTGACGATGGTCAATCTAGGCCAGAGAAAATCCTCAGGGCATCAAAGATTTTCTCCATGTGGGCGACCAGATCTGATAAGACCATAGTGGGTATAACAATGACCAGTGGCGAGATTAGTGAGTCTGGAAAATTGGAATGTGAGCCGGACAGAGTTTTCTCTTGTGGGTCAATAATTAATTTCGCAGAATCTAGGTGGAGAATTAGGGCCATTCATACTGGCAAGGGCAGGACACTGACCGGGAGTAGGGTTGCGAACGAGATTCGGAGAATATACCTGCATCCGCCAGACAGAGAATATTGACGATCGAACCAAGGATCAGTCGTGCTTGTGCCGTCCCAGCATGGCAGTACCAAGCAAGGAGAGTCCGGCTAGCATGGAAGTGAAGCCCGGGGTGAATCCGGGATCCTCCTGCGAGTCTTTTGGCTCAGAAACGAGGATTGACACGTGGATGACAAGATTAGTCGAGGCATCATCATCAAGAATTGCTCGTACCATCAGTGTCTGATTGCCCTCAATCTGATTGCCTGGGAGATATTGGATTCTATCCACAAGCATTGTGTGGCTAATGGCAAAATCTGTGTCTCCCTCAGAGAATTCTCGATGACTCATCCAATTATCCCTCATATCCCATGTTCTCCATTGGATTTCCATTGGTGATCCCTCAACGGAAATATGGAAAGACTCACCCGGAGATAAGTTGATTCTGTTTTCTTCTGAGATTTCTTCATCTATGCTAAGATTCAGATCTGTGTTTAGGCCATAAACGTAGTTGGCAGCCTCAAGTAGTGCAGGCAGACCTTCTACGTGTCCATGGCCATAGACGTTGTTCTGTCTGTTCTTCGGAATCAAATCTTCAGCACATGGCTCATTGGCTAGCATGTAGTGGCACTGACGATATGTGGATGTCTCTTGCATTATGTTTCGGATATCAAAGGGGGAGAGATCAGGATTTGCCTGATACATTAGAGCGGCTAGTCCGGCTGCACCGGGAGTGGCCATGCTAGTTCCCGAGTAACCCACGTAACCATCTCCGGAATTGGCCTCAGGAGCCATTACACTCGAGCCTACGAAGGCGATGTTTGGCTTCACCCTGCCCTCTTCAGTGGGCCCTTGGCTTGAATAAACCGCAATGGAAGTGTCCTTGTCAAGGGCTCCAACGGTTATCACATCCTCAGCAGAACCGGGAGTCCCGATCTGGGCACTTACCGCTGAGTTCCCAGCGGCTATGAAGAGGGCTACGCCCGATCTAACCATTTCATTGGCCATCCTGTTTACGCTTTCCTCCTCACTAGATGTCCATTCGATCAATCCGAAGCCACCTAGACTCATGCTGGCTGCCCTGATATTGAAGTCGTGCCTCTTGTCAACAGTCCATTCCATGCCAGCCATTACGGTTGCAAAGGAGCCCGAACCCCCTTCATCCAGAACCTTGACCCCGACCAACTGAGCCTGAGGTGCGACTCCGACATACTCGAATGTAGGGGCGCCTGTTCCAGCAGTAATCCCCGCACAATGAGTCCCGTGCCCCTGGTCATCGTAGGCCTTCACCTCTGTGCCGTTTGTCTTGTCCGGATTGTTCACAGCGTCATAGAAGGCGATAACCTTCGAGTCATTTGTAGAATTATCATCATCCAAATCATCGAGGCCTACATGTTCTGAGTCTATCCCGGTGTCAATGATTGAAACGACGCTTCCCTTGCCCGTGTAACCTGTATCCTCCCAAATCATTGGTATGCCATGGATATCGTTAACGTCATTCATTTGGATTGTTAGAATGCCGTCTAGTTCGATTAGAACGACTCCGGGAAGATGTGACATTTCCACTATATCTTCCACGGCCACCCTCCCAGCAATACTATCGATGAGGTGGTAACGAAACTGAGTTCTGAAGTCAACCTCGCGCTCTAACATCTCCTGGTCCTCAGCCGTCGGTTGGTGATCAAAGTCTACTATTACACTAATCGTGTCATTCGCGTCTACCCAGTCATGGAGGTCGCTCTCAATTGCAATCCAAATCGCATCATGTATACCATCCCCGTCCAAATCCATTGATGTCGACTCCCACCAGGGGGAATCTTCTACCGGACCGGAGATGGCCGCAGTGGAAGAAGAGAGAGGGAAGGAAACCAAGACTGCGAGAATGGCAATTGTGGATGGTCGCATGATACGTTCAATGAGCAGTCGGACTTGAATCAAACGGTTCCAGGACCTTTACTATTCTTCATTGCATCGTCGTGGAGCAATAGGGGCAATGTTCCCCAATGACGTAATATTCTGATTTCTGCTCGTCCACCGACAATGGTTCACGACACTTGAAGCACATCTGAATGTCAGTCTCTGCCAGATCCGAATCTACAGCTACACGTTGATCGAAAACGAAGCAATCTCCGTCCCAATAGGACCCTCCGCATTCATCGAAATAACCCAGAATTCCGCCTTCGAGTTGCTTAACGTCCTCGAATCCAGCATTTATCATCACCGCCGAGGCCTTCTCGCATCTTATTCCGCCCGTACAATACATTACCACGGTCCTAGACTTGTACTCCTCGGGAATTGATTCGATGGCGTTCGGGAAATCCCTGAACGTGGAAATTCCCAGTTCAGTCGAACCCTCAAAGGAGCCTATCCTAGTCTCATAGTCGTTTCTAGTGTCCAAGACCAAGATATCTTCCTCGCCATCCAAAAGGCGCTTGAATTCAATTGGTTTGATGTATGGTCCGGTGAATTCGGAGGGTTTGATTTCAGATTTCCCTAGAGAGATGATCTCGTTCTTCCTCTTGACGAGCATGCGACGGAAGGGTTGGTAATCGGTACGGCTGAATTTTATTGGAATCCCAGAGAATCTCTTGTCTGACTCCAAAAATTGGATGAATTCGCTAACTGATTCCTCCGAACCTGCTAGAAAGAAGTTAATTCCATTGGGACTCAATAGAATCGTTCCCTTAAGTTCCAAGATGGTACACATATTCATGAATGGTTCACGTAATTCGTCTCGGTCATTAAGATCGACAAAACGATATCCAGCGATATTCAATACCCGGCCACTCACGATTCATTGGGAAGAGTTTCAATGTAAGAAACTCTGCATCATCTTCGGTTGGTCCAAGGCATCAATAGCGACTTTGTTACGTGAACTGCGACGTCAGGATTTTCTCGGAGCCTACGCATTCCATACTCATACCATTTCTCACCATATGGCAAGTATATCCTTGTCCTATGCCCTTTCCTTGCTAGGTCCCTCCTGATGTTCCCCCTAACTCCCAATAGGAACTGGAATTCGTAGCCAGGGCCCTTTCCTTTTCTCACCGGAACTTTAGGGTCGTGCCTAGGATCGTCCTTTCCAGGGCCTAGGCCTCGGGATTCCAGTGACTCCAGAGCATGCTCTATCACTGGAATATCATGAGAGGCTATTGCTGTATAGGAACCAGAATCCAACATCAGATCGATGGCTCGATTAGTGGCATCAACGATTTCAATGTAGCTTGTGTGAGAGATCTCTGGAGGTTCTAGGTATATTCCCTTGCAGATTCTAAAATCTGATTTGTTTCCCAGTAAATTGCTAACTTTAGAGATATCATCTGGGGTCCTGAACATCCTGCCCTGGAGGACAACACCGATGTTCTCCAGACCCTTGTTCTGAATTGAAACTGCTGCATCTATTGTTGCCTGTGTAACTCTGTTATCTTCCATATCTAATCTGACAAAGATGTCGTTCTCCGCAGCCTTTCGAACTATTCTTTCAATGTTTGAGAGAGCCAATTTCTCATCTATAAGGAGGCCAAGTGCGGTTGGCTTGATTGAGATGTTTGCATCGATTCCACTATCCACGATCGAGTCGATGACAGACTCATACTCATTGATGAACCATGATGACTCGTCGATAGACTTGATCTCCTCCCCCAGAACGTCAATTGTGAAGCATGCGCCCTCTGAAGAGAGATTCCTCATCAATTGGAGTGCCTGTTCTAGGCTTTCTCCTGCAGTGTACCTCTTGGCTACCCACCCTACAATGAATCTTGGAGCAAGGGGGAGGAAGGTGACTATGGTTCGGCCGAAGAGACCCATGAGTATCACAACGTGGCTAGAGACTTGACGATTACGGGGGGCAAATTTGCTTTCCCCTAAGAATTGGTACGCCGAGTTCAGAAAGGAGATTAGCCAGTGCAGTCCTTTGCCAACCCTTGAATGACTTACGATCTAAGTGGGCGAAAATGTCACCACCGGGGAAAGCGACCCTAGTAGATTCAACTGCAGTTCGAACGGAGTGAGCCCACGGACCGGATGGGAGGGGGGTTCCTTCCTGTTCTTCGAAAAGAATTGCATAATTCGCCAAGATGTGACCGACCCAGACATCTGATTCTGCGATCACGGCTTTGTGACGAGGTGCATAGTGGCCACCACCGAGCCCTATCATCACACTCCCGTTCCCATCCCAGTCCTTCTTCGAAGAGGATTCTGAGATACCTAGGCAAAGGGCAATAGTCTTCGACCACACCCTAGCGGCTCTGGAATCTTCCCATTGTTCGATGGTTGATCCTATCTCTAGGTACAGCGTGGGGGTTTCTAGAACGGGACCATGGTGAGTAGCCTCCAAAGTGAGATCGTACTCGTTCTCTAGATTTGCTTCCTTGGCAATTCTGCACATATTTCTGAACATCTCTCCAAATCTAGTAGAAGGAGGAACAGCTGTACCGGTTATTCCCCCTGATCGGGCCTTTTCCCCATGGGGAAATTCACCAGGCACACCTATTGCATGGAGAGTTAGAGCAGGAGTTTCAGATGCTGAAACGTGCCTTGAGAGGACCAAGACCTCATCTACTTTTGATCCGGTCATAGATATGTGTTCTTTGTCTATCCCGTCGGCCCAGATATGCAACCGATCAATGAGGAGTATCTCGACCTCACAGCTCGAATGCCTAGTTACCTGGCCATGATCGTATTCTCGTGTGTCCTCCCAGCCTCCTAAAACCATAAGTTCCGATAGCATATTCATCGAAGCCGGGTCTTCGGTGGAAGCCAGAAGCAACGAGACCATGGCCCGTGAGGGCGCTTGCATCTTCAATATTCTCGGGCACTCTTTCAATAGTTGTTCTGCTTCCGATGCCCATGGAGAGAATTGCAAATTGGGTTTCTCGGGATTATCTGAGAGTTCTTTTGGATCCGGGAGAGGCCGATTTTGCACCTGAAAGAATCTCCCGAGGCAGTAGTATCCACGTTTTGTCTGGAACCCAAGGGGAACTAGTGAAAATAAATGGGAAGGGGGAGAAATTGGGGGCCGTTGTTACTCCATTTCCGTCCCCGATTGTGGATGGTCTGATATTGGATCAAGTTTGGATTGGTATTTGGCTGGATAGGGAGTTCAGACAGGCTAGAATGGCCGCTCTACCAATCGACAAGAAGTGGGAGAACGGATCAAGCCGAGAGGACTTGCGCGCCGCGATAAACTCGCAAAATGGGTCTGATATAGTTCCCTCTAACTCATTGTGGAACAGGGTGCTGGACTCGGAACCAATGAAGATGGGGAAATCCGGAAATTGCGCAGTTTTTTCCACCGTGTCAGGAATTTACATGATCGACTCCCATGCAAACGAGGTTTGGAGGGGCCTGCTACCGAGGTGGCCTTCTATATCCAATATATCCGCTTACGACGAGATAGTCGGGGTCGTAGAGTTTTCTGGAGGGATATCAATTTGGTCCAAGGCCGGAGGGGTGTCGGTCCTAGATCCCTCAAATGGCCTAGAGATATTCTCCAAAGTAATTGACTTCGGGGACAGTGTTTCCAACGTAATTTTCTCTGATGAGGGAGGCTGGTTTGTGATGCTCCATGAGGGTTCGGTTGCAATTATGGACAAAATAGAGGATGAGCATGTTATCTACAGAACCGGGAGACCGGTATTAGATGCCGAGTTCAGCAATGGTTACTGGAGATGGACAGGATGGAGGCAAGATGGGCAACTTTCAAGTTCGGAAGTAGCTATTTCCGAAAGAGGAAATGTAGGAATCGCAATAATTGACGGGATGGTGTTGGCAAATGATGGCTCGTGGACAGGCTTCATGGGCTATTCTGAGTCACCAGTGATCGAATGACCGCACTTTCCACAGACCTTTCTATCACTGTGCTCCCCCATGAAAACTCCAGGTCCACATTTTGGGCACTCTGTGCCCTTCCTGACTAGTTCACCATCTTCTACCGAGTACTTTGATGGCTTGGATTTCTTCCACTTCTCTCCAGATCCACCCATCAGGCCTCACCTTCCTCTTCGGGTTCCTCTGATTCTTCCTCAGGTTCTGCTTCCTCGACCTTTTTCTCCTTTGATTCGGTTTCATTCAATGACTTGTGCCTTTCAATGACGTAGTCAGGCTCAATGGAGGCTGACTCTGCAGTACCGTATATCAGAGCCAGCCCTGACGTTCTGGACATACCAAACCTAGTATTTACATTCTTGACATATACCAGCTTCTTATCTGCCCCGGGTTCAGCCTTGGCTGCTGCATCCACCATCTGGGATAGGGATGGAGTAGCCTCTCCAGAGTGATTCCACTGGAAGTTCAGTTCGACTCTATCAAGCACTGGGTTTTCCTTTCTCTCAATGATTTCCATATTCACGCCTACCTGATATTTACCTTTAGTGCATAACTTCCTGGCCTATCGATCTGGAGTCTCTTGGCTACTTCTGACCTGTCCGGGTGCATGATCACAACGAACCCCTGCCAGTCAGTGGTCACTGGTGCACTGGGGCAGTAATTGCACTGAGGGGGATCAGACTTCTTCTCAGGATCTGGTAGTATCATGTTGCATTCCCCACATGCGAATGGTTGCTTGGCCATCTTATTCATCCCCTCCAACCCAATCAAAAGAGCCGAGTCCATCCATCTTGCAGTTTAATCCAATCTTGCTTGAACGGGGGTCGTTGTGGTTGATAGACTTGGATACAATCCTTGATCTTACGAATGAGCCTTCTTCCAAATTCCTACCACTCTGGGAACCTTCTATCCTCTTGACTCCCAAGTTAACCTGAACTGGCTCGTCAAGAATCTGGGACTTGTGGAGGAGGGCCTCCATGGGGCCTATCCTCACGAACGCACCATACTCCGACACCTCGGAAACTGCTCCATCGACAACCTCATTGTTGTCCATCGAGAAAACAAGAGCCTTGAATCTGACATTCTGGTAAATCGCACCATCTCCGTGGATAATTTTTCCTCGTCCAACTGCCTCATGGTCGAAAGTCAATAGCGTGAAGTTCTCATCCTCGTCAAATCTGCACTCAAATGCATCATGAGCTAACTCATCAATATGGTCCTCCAATCTACGGCCTCTGCGTATGTACTCTGCAGGTATACGGATGGTTGACTCTCTTGTCTCAAGGGTGTACATTCTTTTTCCTCCTATGCGGACCCTTCCCGAAGCCGGACGGAGGTGGGAGTCGCCTCCCGTCCCTCATCGGCCATGCCTCTGGAGGAGAGGTCCGTTCGA
>CAYFGC010000047.1:0-10684 GCA_964342625.1 uncultured Candidatus Poseidoniales archaeon
AGGAGTTGCTTTGGTCATGGAATGATGAATCTCTGATGATTAGCAGTGACGAAGGGCCATACACAAGTGGCATCCTTGGAGGGCACAAACCCACTACACAACCCCTACTTGCCGACATTGATCTAGATGGCGATGCTGAATTGGTAATCGCTGCAATTGACGAGGTTTCGGAAGATCCAGTTGTACTCGCTTTGCCTCTTCAGGTGAATGGAACGCCCAATTCACTATGGGAGGTTTCATTGAGCAAAGGTAGCCACCCCTCGGATCCGGCTTTCGCCCAGATTGACGATGACACTGGTTACGTAATTCTGACTACCATTGAGGCTAACAACGGCGGCATGTGGGTTTGGAAGATAGATTCTGAAACCGGGAGTTCGACATGGCAAGGTGGGCTTTCACTAAACAATCTAGATGGGGATACTAATTCCCCCCACATCAGACTGCCTGGGCCAATTATCGCAAATCTAGATTCAGATGGAGATCCAGAAATAATCATTACAATTCCAAGTGATGCTGATGGCTCAACAGCTGTTGATGGGGCCGAATTTAGAGGCCTGGAGATCTCCGATGGATCTCAGTTGTGGGAATTCGATGCCTCCAATGGCTTTGCTGATGCCCCTCCTACGGCGATTGACACAGATGGGGATGGGACTCATGATAGGGTGTGCTGGAACACATGGTGGCAGACAACAACTGATAGGCATGGTGCTGCTGGGTGCCATGACGTAGGGGGAAGCACTCCAAATCAAGAATGGGCCCAGGATCTGGAGCAGAGTAGTGGCAATCCAAACGACGAGATTGCTGTTGCTGCGCCGACGTGGATGGATATTGATTCAGAGGATGAGCCAGAGTTACTGGTTTCCTATGGCAGGTCTCTTTGGGCGTTCGATGGTTCTTCTGGTTCACCCGCGGGAATTAACTCAGAATGGTCGGACGAGGTAGAGGTCGATCACAGGACTTGGTCATCTCCTTCTATGGCTGATATTGATGGGGATGCAACTCTCGACATAGTTCTTGGCAGCATTGTTGTTTCGACGGCAATGCCAGATGTGAGGCCATTAACCGATGGCAGGGGCATCGAGTTCAACCCCAGTGCTCCAGACCCCGGAGAGGATGTTACAGTCACAGTATATATCGAGAATGCCGGGACGGCGGAGACTGACGAAGTTGTAGACGTAGCCCTCTACGCCAATGGTGAGAAAATAGGAGGGACCGGGTTTTCGGCGATGACTCCGGTTGAGCCCAGCGGTTCTGGTTCATTCTCATCTTTTAGCTTAGAATGGAGCGGTGGCTTGGGGGAGCATACTTTCGAATTAGTTCTGGATCCCTATCGCAACTTGAGCCAAACAAGATATGACAATGATATCCAAGTCCGTACACTTTCCATTATCCCGACTTACAATGCATCATTCGAAATCCCGACCGAACCTCTGCGAATCGACCCCGGTAGCGAGGGTTATGCAGAACTTGGAATAAGGTCTACAGGGAGGCTGGCAGGAACTTGGACCCTCGAAATTGACGATTCTACTCTGCCAGACGGATGGACATGGGAGGACGAGACTCCAGGGGGGATCAGTTCTGTCGAGATCGGGGTGGATGAGCTCTGGAGCCCGATTATCAAAGTAGTGTCACCGACAGGGGCTTTGGGATCCGACTCCGGTTACCTTGCCCTAACACTCTCTCACAATGACGGGTCTGCTGAAATCTCCGCTAACCTGCCAATAGAAGCTAACAGAACCAGGGGGATGTCGATCAGGGGCCCTGATGGTACCTCTCAGAGTACCGGTTTAGGACTGGTGTCCGAAGATGCCAGGGCTTGGATGATGATAGAGAACGTCGGCAACGCTGCAGAGGAACAGATTGCGATATCATGGGATGGCACCGATTGGGGTTCTGACCTCAGGATTTTTGACTCCAAGGGAGACGAGATAAGCGCACTTTCTCTTGGCCCGGGAGAGATGAAAGAGGTGACAGCGAGACTCGCCGTACCAAGCGACACTAGTGCTGGAGATAGCGTCAGCACTCCACTAAGCATGTGCGTTGGTTCTGGGGAGGAGCAAGAGTGTAGTCAGATTCAACTAGAGTTTGTTGCTTCAAAATCGGTCGTACAGCCTAGCCACATCAGGTCCGTACCCACAATGAACCTGGCATGGGAGTTATTGGCAGACTTGCCCGAGGGGGAGGTCGAGGTAAATTGGTCACTGGTCGATTCCGGGATGGCCATACAAGGCTGGTCATGGAGCGGAAGTGGCGATCTAGAAGTTACGGGGGATTTGATTTCCCTATCCGGAGAACCTGGTTCTAGAGTAAGTGGGACTCTTTCTCTTGATCTCCCAGAGGATGCCCGGCCGTCCTTCCACCTATTCGAAGACAGCACTGTCTCTGAGTCTCCTTTGACACTATCCATAGAGGTCCTGCAGATTCATCGAGCCGGATTGGAAATCAACTCCCCAACGACTCAGCCATTTGTCGTAGATGTAGAAGACTCGAACCTAGTTGTACTTCGTCTTGAGAATCCAGGCAATGGCGATGATTCCTACTCGCTCTCACATGAGTTGATGATCGACGAGAACATCACTTCCGACCCGGGGATTGAGGTTTCTTTCTCGAGCAATCCGGTTGGGCTTGGTGCCGGGAGCCTCAGGACCGTACCAGTTAGCGTGACCTTGCCGGAAGAAGCTCCAGCCAGGATTCCAATTTCCATCTCTTTCACCATGACTTCTCGGGGTAACGATTCCGTGTCGGAGACGGTAGTGGTGGTTTTCGAAGTCAGACAGGACCATAGATGGGATATTGACCTAATTCACGATGGCACTCCAATCAATGGTTCGACCTACCTTCTAGCTCCTGGGGAGAGCAAAACAATATCAGTAAATGCCACAAACACTGGCAACTTGGTTGACGACCTATCCCTCTTTGTTGAAGCCACTATGTTGATGAGCGGTTCTGATTCATCAGAGGACTGGTGGGCAAACGGAAGCTCTTCCACCGGAGTAGCGGTCAATGAGACCGAGGTTCTGTCAATATTCGCCTCGGTGCCTGACGACTCTTGGAATGGGTCAATAATGAGGGTAGACGTAATCGCTGATGCCAGGAATGAGGTGGTCATGGAATTCCACTTCTTTGTCGAAGTTTCTAGAGTCCCGGGTTGGGGAATCTCCTCATCTAATTCTGATTTAGAAATCGACGCCAATGGCTCGTCGGTCGAAATCGAGATAATTCAGGAAGGAAACAATCCGAGCATCCCCTTCGTTTCGGCTTATATTTCTGGACAGAACGGATGGGTGATCGATGAGTTTCCCGATCTACCGGAAGTCGAACCGGGATCTTCTACTACGCTGGCATTCAACGTAACACCTCCCGAAACGGCTACCCCTAGCAAGACCGTTGAATTGCACATTAGAGCAAGGGATGGCGACTCCCTTGGGCTAATGGAAATCACCGTCCCTCTGAGGGTTTCTCCAGAGTACAACTTCTCTATGGGAATCTCGGGATCGTGGGTAGTTTCCCCCCTAGGGGGGCTTCCCAACGCAATGGTTGCTAACACGGGGAACACTCCAACTACAATAGATTTCCAGGTACTAGACCTCCCTCATAATTGGCAAGCAATGGGTGCCATGAGAGTAGTCCTCGGGGTTGGTGAAGTTAGGGGCATACCGTTCGAGATCGTCCCTGACGGGAATTCAAGCGATGATGGGGGAAGTATCAGAATATTGGCTGAGGATTCGATTGGTAACCAAAGGGAGGCCAGCATAGATTTCCAGTTTAACGAGCACTCTTGGGAGAGTTCCCCCTACTTGTACGCGTACGAGGGCGATGATGCGCTAATTAGGCTCCATGGGACAAGTGAGAATTCGATAGTGATCGATGAGGTGTCAGGGAATCTTCTGGAGTGGGGTGGAATGGGGTGGTTGCTACCAGCCGATTCATCCGTGAATGGAAGCCTGTCTGTTGACGGGGAAACGTCATTGAGTTACACTCTTACAATTTCTAAGTCTAAGCCAAGGGACGCTATTTGCTCATTGTCTGGGAGTTTCGAAGATGTTCGTGCATCATGCTCGATATCCAATGGAAGTGCCCACTTTGAGTACCAAGTTCTGCTAATTGGCGATGACGGTGTGGTTCTGGATTCCAGTTTCGGTAGCCTATCAGGGAACGAAACCGCCCTATCCATCAACCTCAGCGGCTCTGCGTGGGAACCAGAGCCAGGAGAGAGGAGAATCGGCATCCGATTACTAGACGGCAAGGGAGCGTTGATCACATCCATGGAAAGGACGTATGATGTCAGAAGGAGCGATTGGAACATTGGCATAGGCGTAGTGGAATTAGTCGGAGAGGGCTCGGACCAGAAGATCAACATCCCAACAAAGAGACTCAACGAGAATGTCTTGGCTGGTGCCGACTGCAAAATCACAATGAGCGCTGACGGTTACTACTCGGAGCATATTGTGGACATGACCCAGGCATTCGTGCCGGCCCCTAAATTCGACAGGCCGGATGTGGAAGATGGAGAGGAACTGGTGATAACCATAGGTTGTGCATTCCCGTGGGACGCAGATTCCGAACCTGGTGACGATGAGACGACGATCGTCCTCAGCGGTGGTTCGGCACTGGAGGACAGAGTCGATGAGTTCGGCACTGGTTTGATAGTGGCCATACTTGTGGTTGGAACGTATCTAGGGCTTACTTGGATTTCCAGCAATCGCAGAGAGGGGAAGCGGCTTATGGCCCTGGCACAAGCAGCGATAGATGAGAAGATTGCGGAGAACAAGAAAATGGCCAGGAACGATAGCCTGGAGGATCCGGGTGAGAATGGTGAATCCTTGGAAGAAGATGCTGTTGATCCGGATATCGATGAAGTCGAGTTCATCCAAGAGGAGGAAACCGAGGATGGCGACGAGTATGACAAGAGGCTTAGAAGGCTTCTTGACAGATAGCTAATATTGCCCCTCATGGGGAGTTACATTCGAACATCTTCCTTCCACACTTTCGATCCGATCAGGATGTCACCGGAGGCCTTGATCGGACCGATTAACGAATCCATGAATGGTAAGCACGGGAATCTTCTGGGACTAGTAGAAGGTTACAACGTGCTGCCCGAATTGAAGGAGGGTGAACCATCCCCAATTGACAGGGCTACATCCCTATTCATCTCCGTTCTGGATTGGCAGGATGGTGGAGAGGCACCAAGGTCCTTGGATGGGGGCCATTCTAGGGAGCGCCTTGGCAGATTCCCCAGCAATGACGGAAATGCAATCGAATACCTGATTGAATACACCGTGGAGAGAAAGGAAGAGACTGCCCTACACGCACTACTGGGCAAACTAGGCAGGGGTTTGACAGGATTAGGGGGTGGAAAATCAGGATTCTCCGAGGGCACTGGCGGGATAGAGTTACTCGGTTGGCTAGAAGTCTCTGATGTGTTAGATCTGAGAAAGGAGATAGAGCGTGGGGGGTGGTCTGTGAAGTCAGATGAGCCACTTGACGGAGGGGTCCAGGATGCCTTCAGGCACCTCCTCGTATTCCTCAGGTCTGCGAGTAAAAGAAAATGCGGGATACTTATGAGGAAGCATTCCTAGGGGCGAACTCGAATCCCATGGAGTTTCTGAAACAATGGCATGGCCTCGTCCAAGACCCCAGAAAGATATGAGTTCAACTCTCCCTCCCTAGGGGATGGTGGGGCGAATCCCGAAGAAGCCCACACCGAACCATACCAATACTCAGCCCAGACTCCATCGCAGGCCCTTGGTCCAGGCTCCCATGACAGCATTTTCTGATCGAAATTTATTCCTACCAAATCACACAGTTCCCGGAGCAAGGCTCTAGGGTTCTCCAAGATTTCCTTCGAATCCAGAATGGGAGGGATAAAGCCCGACTGCTTGGTCACGTGTTCCACGATCCTAATCTGCTGTGGCAGGCCGGTCGACCTAAGGTCAATTGAGTCAGTAATTTTGGACAGTGAAAGCAGTACCTCCCGAGGATCCCTGATTAGAAAACAATTGGTTAGTCCATCAATCCATGAGATGTCAGAATCGTCCATCATATGGTGACACATGTGCTTCTGATACCAGATCGACTTCCCCCCGGGTATTGGACCGGTTAGTTGTGGGATTAATCGATCGAGGTCTGCCTCGTGTTTCTCCATGACCTCTTTTGCGCCTGGGTGTTGTGTACCTGTGGACATAAGGAAGTTAGCATATAGTGGCTCATCAGTGGCATGGCAATCTAACCTATTGTCGAAGGCATACATCATCGCAGTGGAGATGTTCCGTGGACCGGACCACATTGCTATTTTTACCTCGTCAGACAAGGTACTAACCCCTAACTAGTTCCTGGTAGAGATTCTGGAGATTTTCGCAAATTGGCCCCCTCTTGCCATCTCCAACTGGACTTCCAGCGAATGAAACAACAGGAGTGAGGCCTGCAAAGGTCCCTGTTACGAAAGCCTCTTCGGCCGAAGTCACATCTTCGAATGTGAAGTTTCTCTCTGAAAAGGGGATACCGTTTCTCTCGCACAACTCCAGTACCTTCCCCCTAGTTATTCCGTCTAGACAATACTCCCCTGAAGAGGTCCAGACCTCACCTCCCTTCACCATGAAGAAGTGAGTAGAGTTGCATGTAGATACGAAACCATGTGGATCCATCATCAGACCCTCATCGCCTCCTTTCTCTGCTGCCTCGATGCAAGCTGCAATGCAATTATGCTTGGAAAGGCTGTTAATCCTTGGATCCTGAATATCGGGTCCGCTTCTTCTTACCTCTACGGGAACTAGGGTGATTCCTTCGACTGCCCTCCTTGGGTTCGCTTTCTTGTGTTCTGGAATGATGACAATGGTGGGAGGGGATGATATCACCCAAGGTGCTTGGTATGGAGTGGGCTTCAGGCCTCTAGAAATTATGAGCCTAATGTGGACTTGATCATGCATCTGGTTCGCAGATATTACCCGGTTGATTTCATCCATAATATGATTCCTTGACTTTCCGGGATCAAGGGAAATCGATGATGCGCCGCGAAAGAGCCTATCGATGTGGTCTTCAATGAAGACGAGCTTCCCCTGGTGGAGTCTGAATGACTCCCAGACTCCGTCACCAAGGAGGAAGCCGGAATCGAAGACGGAAACCGTAGCTTCGCTACGGGGGAAAAGTTCGCCATTTACGGATATTAGAACCGTCTCGTTTCTGGGATCATCTTCGTACTCATGGGTACCCATCAGAGTGCCTCTCCAGTAAGGCGCTGGAACATACTAGCGTATAGTTCAGCCGTACTTTCGATTATTGCGTCGGGGAGGGCCGGAATTGGAGGTTCCTCTGTGTTTGACTGCCTGGCTTCGTATAGTGCAGCGTGATGGCCTGTTTCGATGTAGTGCTTCCTAACCGCTTCCTTAGATAGTTGGACGATTTCACCGCTTTCGTATGCCTCAGCGTCCCACCAACGATCCTCGTCCAATGTGCCGAAGGAGTCGATTAGGATAGGCTCCCTCCCAGGGCCTAATGCGAATTCCTTCTTCCCATCGACGTGAATTAGGCCCCTCTTAGAGGTCTCTCGTTCGATAACTGAGTCGACGTCGAGTACAATCTCGAGAATGGCATCCAATTCCTCCGGATCGAGGTTGGAAATCTCCAATGCCTCACCCCTATCGAGATTCCGATCGAACTTCTCGAATTTTGTAGAAACCTCCAGGAATGGTTCTGGGAGTCTTGCTCCCTCATGTAGGGTCACTCCCTGATCAAAACCGAAATCCTCGGGTTTTACTTCTCCCCTCTGGTATCTCCTCCAAGCGGTTCCAGCCAAGAAGTGCCTACATATCACCTCCAAGGGGACGAAGAAGTTCTCAGCGTCCTTGGGAATGGCTCCGGGCTCCCTGATAACATCAAAACGACGGGCGAGGACTCTGTCAGGAGCATTCATCTCGATAACATGAGTCTTGCATATTCCTTCTTCCTCTACCAATCCGAACCAGTGACAAGACGCCCTGTTCAGGGACTCGCCCTTCCTCGGAATCAGGCTGGGTATGATCTGATCGAAGACGGAAATCTGATCGGTATACCTGAATTCAATGATTTCGGGATCATCCGTACTCCATACCTGCTTCACCTTTCCACTGTACAACAATTCTCCCATAGGCAGTATCGGAGATAGTTCCCCCATCAATATTGCCCACTGGACGCCTGAGATTGACTTCTGGTGAATAGGCGTCTAGACTAAATCCCCGAGGCCGAACGAGAGAGGGGGCAACATGACATCGGAAGCTTCGACCCAGCGCTTCATGAGGGGTCCAAGGCGTGCAGAGTTGATTGTCGCATTGGCGATAATCGCACTATTTGTCTCGATTGGAGAGACCTCAGCCCAGGAAGTCAGGAGCGGTTGGGAAGTGGTGGATAGCGGAACTGAGTCGGATCTTCTAACAGCAGAGTTCCATGAAGGCGAGTTCTGGGCTTTCGGAACCGGTGGAATAATGATCAGCAGCATTGATGGTGGTGGGACTTGGTCCGAATCTGGTATCTCGGTAAGTCAAGATCTCACTTCATCTGATTCAAACTTCGGATCGATGGCGGTAGCAGGTAATGGTGGCACTGTATTATTGATGAAAGATGGAATGTGGACTGATGCAAGTACAAGTTTATTGGGTGACATTACGGATATTGCCCTAACAGGAAACAGTAGTTTTGTAGTCATTCAACAGGATGAAGTTTGGACTTGTGAGATTCTGGAGGATGGGAGTGCGGAGTGGAGTCCAGCAAGTGGGCATGGAGAGATCGATCACTTTAGCATCTCATTCTTGGATTCCGAGAATGGCCTCATTTCTGGTGAAAACGGAGTAATAATGGCATCTACTGATGGAGGAGAAAGTTGGGAGTACAGAGATGCTCCTAGTGAGGTTTCGGCAACCAGTATTATCGGAATTGAGTACTACAGCAGTATTAGAGCGTACGCAATATCCGATGAAGGACATATTCTGAAGTCGTCTCGAGAAGGGAACGTCCCAGTAGGATTCGTCTGGAGTATTGTGGATATCGAAAGAGAATACCCTCCCGGAGGGGGAAGCGAGTTCGAGACAGGAGGTTCGACTTTGGATTTCGAAGTCTCGAATATCGAGGTTTTGGGTCAATTCAAGTTATTGTTCTCTGGGTCTGACGGTTATCTCTCAATCAGCCTCGATGGAGGCAACATAGTCTCTCAGCAGATGATTCCAGTTTCGAATGACACCGTGTTCAACGGATTTGCAATGCAAGACGGTTTCAGAGGTGTTGCCTTAGGGGATGGCGGAGTGATACTCAGAACTGAGAACGCTGGATCGGAGGAGTTCGTCGGTTTCGAAGTAATTGACTTCAATGACTTCGGACAATTCGTAGATTATTCGAAGGAGCGCCTGATGGATGGCCTGGTCGCGACTGCCAAGATTGTCGTCTTCGGAATTCTAATGGGTTTCTCACTCGGGATAATTCTCTCGATGCTCAAGACATCCCCAACCACTCTGAAGAATGTGGCTCAGACGAATAGATTCCAGATTCTGGTTATGTTCGTTGTGACTCCCATGTGGGCACTTTTACAGATCCCTATCTCAGCAATTAAGGCTACCCGTTTGGCCAAGAGCTGGAGACTGGAAAATCCCCTAAATGGAATAATGGGACACTGCAAGGAGAGATCATTGCAAATCGCTGCTAGTGAGCCACTTAACGTCATCGCAATTCGAGCTATGGGTCTGGCATTGCTAGCTTTCGGGTTGCATCGTATTTTCCTCAACCTTGATGACATTAGTGCCCTGAATCTTGATGGTTGGGAGCATATCTATTCGCCGATAGGCGCCCCTAGTGCGATGTTCTGGATTCTCTTTGGCATAGGAATCACAATTCTTGGATCCATCTTCCTATCCTGCAATGGGGATTTCTCGATTAGGGAGTTTGAATTAGGTCGGGCCAATTTTTCTCTTAACCCGTGGGGAATCAGGCCACTGAACACAATCGCTACTGTTTATACGGACATTTTCAGAAACACGCCTCTTCTTGTCCAATTCATGTTCATCCACTTTGGATTTGAGCTTGGAAGGAGATTGCAAGACCCCGGACTGATGCTTTTCGACTTCGATTACCTAGAGGGGAACTCGAACTTCATCACCGATATTTTCGTCGTTTACGAAACCAATCCTGAGTCTCTAGCCTATGGGAGGCCTATTGGTGGGATACTAGAGGACAGGGCGTACATTAGCGCGATATTCGCACTCGGATTGAACTCAGGCGCCTACCAATGCGAGACAATCAGAGGGGCGATTGCTGCGATACCATCAGGCCAGATGGAAGCTGGAAGAAGCATTGGCTTGAACTACATGCAATCTATGAGGCTGGTAGTGATGCCCCAGGCTGTCAGGATCTGCATCCCACCATTGGGCAACGAGATGGTCAACCTAGTGCTGAACTCTTCCTTGGCAATGATAATCGGTTATGCGGAGATCACGCGGCAAGGCAAGTTGATCGTTGCGACCACCTTCCAGGTTTTCTGGACATGGGGGATGGTTCTGATTTCCTACTTCCTAATTACCTGGACATTGGCCCTTTTCCTAAGATATCTCGAAGAAAGGACCAGGATACCGGGACTAGGAATCTCAGGGGGTGCTTGAGTGTCGGACATTATCCTCAGTGTCGAAGACATGGAAAAGACATACGTGGGAGGGGTCCATGCAGTCAG
>CAYFGC010000048.1:0-10649 GCA_964342625.1 uncultured Candidatus Poseidoniales archaeon
CGATTGCCCCTCCGTCACATCATAAAGCAATCGTCGTTTGCGAGTCCCATATGGCCGACTGGCGACCTATGCTAAATCGCCGAGGGGATGGGTTTCCAAGGATTATGGGAGTTGTCAATGTAACTCCGGACTCATTTCACACCGACTCTAGGTCTGCAGACACAAGTCAGGCCGTTTCCGTAGCAATCAGAATGGTTGCAGACGGAGCCGATTGGATTGACGTGGGTGGCGAATCGACTAGGCCGGGTGCTAAGCCTGTTACAGTAGAAGACGAGTTGGGGAGGGTTATTCCTGCAATAGAGAGAATAAGAGTCGAGCTCCCCGAAATCTGCATATCTGTTGACACCAGGAGGGCAGAGGTCGCTCGTCGAGCCCTAGAATTCGGGGCCGACATGGTAAATGACGTCTCGGCCATGAGCGACCCGGGGATGCTAGACGTGATTGTCGAATTCGGCTGTCCAGTATGCCTAATGCACATGCAAGGGATGCCAGAGAGTATGCAGGATGACCCAAAGTATGGGGACGTGGTAGGTGAAGTTAGATCTTACCTGACAGATACTACGAGCAGACTGGTGGGGGCGGGCGTCCACCCATCGAGAATAGTCGTCGATCCTGGTATAGGATTCGGAAAAACTCTGGATCATAACCTGGCCCTACTCTCTTCTGGAAGAGGAATTGTCCCTGACAGGCAAATGGGATTGATGTGGGGAGTCAGCAGAAAGAGCATGTTCCGTGACCTTCTCGGCCGGGAGAGGAGTGAGGAGAGGCTCGCTGGTACACTGGGTGTAGCTGCTGCTTCCATGCAGAAGGAGGTCGACATTATCAGAGTCCATGACGTCACCGAGCATTCTGATGCTTTCGCCGCAATGAAGGCGGTGAGGTAAGCAGATGTCGGGAGAAAGCAACAACATCATCGACATCGATGATGGTCTGAGACTATTGGGGACTGCTCACGTAAGTAGTGAATCGGTGGACCTAGTGCGGAGTCAGATCGAGGAATGGGGGCCAGACTTGGTTGCAGTGGAGCTTTGCCCATCGAGAATGGCCGCATTGACAAAGCCGGAGTCACTAGAATCTGAGGACCTGTTGAAGATTATCAAAGAGGGGAGATCGGCGATGATACTCCTACAATCGGCACTTGCGGCGCAACAGAGGAGGATGGGAGTCTCGTCCGGAGAAAAACCTGGGTCGGAGCTCCTGGCAGCGGTGAACGCGGCCGAGGCCTCCGGAGTTCCAGTGGAGATGATCGACAGGGACGTAGTAGTCACTCTCAGAAGGGCATGGAGGAAGATGGGGATTATCGAGAAATGGAGAATCCTGAACGCACTTCTGTGGGAAGACGACGATGACGAAGTTTCCATTGACGAGGTGCTCGGGGACTCTGACCTGCTCAGCAGCATGATGGAAGAAGCAAGGGGGATAGCTCCCGGAGCAGGAGAAGTATTGATCGACGAACGCGACTCTTTCCTAGCGGGAAGGATTCAGCAGATACGAGGAAAGGGAAAGATCCTGGCAGTAATCGGCGCTGGACACCTCAGCGGGGTTGCTCACAACCTGGGAGAGCCTGCAATCGAAACCACGTCTAGGTTGTCTGAACTCAGCAAGGAACCACCCAAGTCCATTTGGCCTAGGATGCTGATGGCTGCAATCCCCGTCTTCCTCTTTGGGGCCGTTGCTTGGATGGTAGCTAACGGGGAGATGGATGCTCTGAAGCAGACTGCTCAGACTTGGTTGGTACTGAATGCAGTTCTGGCCGGTGCCGGGGTTCTGATTGCAAGAGGGCACCCGCTCTCTATTCTGGTAGGGGCCATCGCATCCCCAATCACATCCCTCAATCCGACTCTTGCAGCCGGATGGTTCGCCGGATACACGCAGCTGAAAGTAGCCTCTCCGACTGGAAAGGATGCCCAGGACTTCCTGGTCCTTGACGAGGTTTCCCTGTTCTGGAAGAACCGTGTCGGAAGGGTCCTGATGGTCACTGCAATGGGAAATCTGGGTTCGATGGTTGGTGCTTGGCTTGCAGGTGGTGCCATTCTTGGAATGCTCCTTGGATGACACAGAACCATTTTGCGTTGGCGCCTCATCGCAGAGATAGTGACTAACTACGGATTCGTGATAAACAACAAGACTTGCATCGGGTGCCATGCTTGCACCGTTGCCTGCAAGTCAGAGCACGATGTCCCGATCGGAGTCAACAGGACCCATGTCAAGTATATCGAAACTGGTACATACCCGGATTCGACTAGAGAGTTCAGCGTCCATCGGTGCAACCATTGCGAGGACTCCCCTTGCACGACAATCTGCCCTACTACAGCGCTTTTCACAAGATCCGATGGGATTGTCGATTTCGATGACGAGCGGTGCATAGGATGCAAGTCATGCATGCAGGCGTGCCCCTATGACGCGCTGTACATCGATCCCAACAAGGGCACTGCAGCGAAGTGCAACTACTGCGCCCACAGAATCGAGCACTCATACGAGCCTGCATGCGTAATCGTCTGCCCCACCGAGTCAATTGTGTCTGGTGACTTGGACGACCCCGATTCTGCGATATCCAACCTAATTGCCTCGCATGAGACGACTGTGAGGAAGCCCCAGTCGGGAGCGGTTCCCAACCTGTACTACATTGACGCCAGCGAGGAGATGCTCGACCCATATGCCACGGAGGTTACTGGTTCAGGAATGTGGACGGATCAGGCGTTCGGTGTTGGTCACTTCGCAAAGTACGCGGATAGCAGGTTGGAGGGTGCCGACACAACTTCAATGATAGTACAGCTAGCTCTGGAAAAGAAGGCAAAGCAGTCATCCCCTCGTGACCAGGCGATTATCAGAGATGTGATGCACAGGCTGTCAGAAGAGACGGGTGGAGCCAAGCGAAGTTACGACCAGCCGAGCAAGGGCGTCCTATGGGGTTGGGAGGTTTCTGCTTACATCTGGACGAAGGGTATTGCAGCGGGAACCTACGTCGTGGCAGCCCTGGCAATGCTTTCCGGAATGGTCGAGATGAGTGATGGGCTATGGACGATGACCATCGGCGTCGGTATTGTTTTCCTGGCCATCACTGGCCTGCTCCTCGTCATGGACCTCGACAGACCAGAGAGGTTCCTATACGTGATGCTGAGGCCGAATTGGGACTCTTGGCTAGTCAAGGGAGCATACATCCTCTCCGGTTATGGTGGAATTCTGGCCCTTAGTGCTGGAGTCATTATCATGGACTTGGACAGGTCCTTGCTTGCCTATCTGGCTATCGCAGGGGTACCGCTGGCGTTGCTGACGGGGGTTTACACTGCTTGGCTCCTGATGCAGGCCAAGGGCAGGTCCTGGTCAGAAGATTCCCTTCTGCCAGCAAAATTCCTGATTGAGACCTTGGCAATCGGGGCTGCAGTTTTCTTCCCTCTCTCATTGATGGAGCCACTCTCATTCGCTATAGGCGGGGCAGTCCTCCTTGGGATTCTAGCCCATGACAAGAAATTGGTCATGAAGCCTCAGATGGAGCCGTTGTTGTGAGGTGCTTGATTGAGTAGGACATTCATAGAAAAGGTGGCGCAGAGGCTCCGAATCATCCCCAATCTGGACAGGCCGAATGCAAGCGGAGCCAGTGAGTCACTGAGGCACTTCCCCGAACCGGAGGAATGGCACGACCACGTGGAGCTTGATGCCAACGAGTGGCCGAAGATGGTCGAGAAGAGATACTCCTTGGTACCGACGACATGCTTCAACTGCGAATCTGCCTGTGGCCTCCTAGCATATGTGGACAAGGAGTCCGGACAGGTTTCGAAGTTCGAGGGAAACCCCCACCATCCCGGCAGCAGAGGTAGGAACTGTGCGAAAGGGCCTGCTACGATCAACCAGATCAATGACACAGAGAGAATACTACACCCAATGAAGAGGGTTGGCCCCAGGGGCGAGGGGGGCTGGGAGAGGGTATCGTGGGACGAAGCTTTGGATGAGATATCAACCAAGATACGTGACTCATTGAAGACTGGGGCCAAGGATAGGGTCGTTTATCACGTTGGGCGACCGGGGCACGAGGGATACACAAACCGGATTCTGAAGGCTTGGGGTGTTGATGGGCACAACAGTCACACCAACATCTGCTCCGCTGGTGCGAGGACCGGGTATGCTCTCTGGCATCGTCACGACAGGCCATCACCTGATCATGCCAACGCCAAAGTAATCCTCCTCACATCCTCACATTTGGAGACTGGCCACTACTTCAACCCGCATGCACAAAGGATTCTGGAAGGGATGATGGATGGGGCCAAACTCATCGTAATCGATCCGAGGCTCTCCAACACCGCTGCAATGGCCGATCATTGGCTTCCGACTTGGCCCGGGTCCGAATCGGCCCTCTTCCTAACTTGGGCGAACATGATCCTGGAGAAGGGCCTGTTCGACAGGAAATTCGTGGAAAAATGGGTGAACTGGGGGGACTGGTTGGAGGCCGACTACCCAGAAGAGCCTCGAGAGTTCGATCGTTTCGTCGAGATTCTGATGGAGGAGTATTCACAGTACACACCAGATTTCGCTGCCAGGGAATGCAGAATCCCAGTTGAGCAGGTAATCGAAGTCGGGGAGATTGTGGCGAATGCTGGAAGCAGACTGGCCACGCACGTATGGAGGGCGGCTGCCATAGGAAATCTCGGTGGATGGCAAGTCAGCAGATCCCTGCATCTGCTAAACGTACTAACTGGGAGCGTGGGGACTGAGGGGGGGACTTCCCCCAACTCTTGGTCCAAGTACAAGCCCGACCTCTTCGACGTACCTCCAGATCCAGATGGATGGAACGAGTTGCACTTCCCACCAGAGTACACAATGTCACACTACGAGATGAGTCACATCCTGCCTCACCTAGTCAAGGACGGCAGGGGAGAGATGGACGTTTACTTCACAAGAGTATTCAACCCCGTCTGGACATATCCGGACGGGTTCTCATGGATCGAAATGCTGCAGAACGAGGATTCCGTTGGATGCCACATAGCACTGACCCCTACTTGGAACGAGACTGCCTTCTTCGCAGACTACGTCCTTCCCATGGGGCACGCCTCGGAGAGGCATGACGTCAACTCATACGCAACCAGCTCGGGCAAGTGGGTAGCTTTCAGGCAACCAGTTTTGAGAGAATATGCTCGTAGAGAGGGTAAGGAAGTCGAGTTCACTCACGAGGTCAACCCAGGAGAGGTGTGGGAAGAGGACGAGTTCTGGAACGAACTCTCGTGGAGGATAGACGATGGCACGATGGGAATCAGAGAGCACTTCATGAGCCCGTACCGAGAAGGTGAGAGAATCACCATCGACGAATACTACCAGTACATGTTCGAGAGGATTCCGGGACTACCTGAAGCAGCTGAGGCCGAAGGAACGGATCCTCTCGGTTACATGAGGAAGCACGGCGCTTTCCTGATCGAGGAGGCCACCTACAACAAGCACGAGGAGGATGGTTGGCCCACTCCGAGCGGAAAGCAGGAGATCTACTCAAACAGCATGGTTGAGTTCGGATATCCCGAGCACTCCATTCCCCACTACAGAGTGATGAGTCACGTCCATCCTGACAATCTGCAGGGTGAGGACGAGTACTGCCTACTTCCTAACTTCAGACTGCCCCAGCACATCCACTCTCGCTCTGCCAATGCCAAATGGCTTGCAGAGATAGCCCATCGGAACCCCCTATGGGTGCATCCTAATGATGCTGCCAAGCTAGGAGTCGGCGAAGGGGACCTGCTGAAGGTGGAGACGGAGATAGGGTGGTTCATAGACAAGGTCTGGGTTACTGAGGGAATCAAACCGGGCATCATCGGATGCTCGCACCACATTGGCAGATGGAGGAGGAAGCAGGACTCAGGTAACAGGTACATGACAAACGAGGTCGAGATAGAGGATCTGGGCGAGGGCAGGATGAGGATGAGGACAGTCGAAGGGGTCAGGCCCTGGGAGTCTGACGACCCGGACACAAACAGAGTTTGGTGGAGGGATGGGGGGGTGCACCAGAACATCACTCATGCCGTTCAGCCGGACCCGATCAGCGGTGCGCACTGCTGGTTACAGAAGGTTAGGATCTCGAAACCGGTCGAGGGAGAGAGATACGGAGACGTCGAGGTCGACACGAACAAGTCGTTTGAGTACTACAAGAAATGGAACGAAATGGCAAAGGAAAGGGAGGTACATCCCCGTGGGGAAAGGCGGCCCTTGTGGATGAAGCGTCCACTTCCGCCAAGGAAGGAACACTGGTTCATCGGAGAATAGGTCATGCAGATGGTTCTGCTACTCCCCACTCCACGGCTTCCCATGCCCTCTCGTGGACGTAGTAGAATCCCATCTTCAATGGGAACTCGATGACGATGAACCATCCCGCGGTCTCTATCTGTCCGGTGAGCATCCCGGCTACCGCAGCCCCAGTCAAAGTCGCAATTATCCTCCATGCAAATGTCTTTGCAAGGACGCGTTCCCTAGTGTACATTCCCATCGCCATATCATCGGCGGGGCCTAGCATAGAGCAATTAACCTAAGCGGTCCGGAATATTGAGTTTGGATGTTTTACTAGGAAGGAGGAACAGCCGGAATTGAAGCCGGATCTATGGGCTCGACATCTTCGAGGCCCCAGTCACTCCAACTCCAACCCCTCTCATGGAAGTAGTACAGGATCATCTTCGTGAAGAGTTCGGTGACTCCTACTGCTGCTCCCGCCGACCAGCTGTTTGTCACTAGCCTAGTGATGATTATCGTATCTAGTGTTCCTATAGTTCGCCATGAAATAGTCTTAGCGAGGCTTCTCTTTGCAGTTGCGTGTCCAGTGCCGGGTATGTGGGCCATGTATTACGACCAATTCAATTAGGGATAACCCCTCCGATGTAGAGTTCTAGAAATAATCAGATTGATTCCACTACAAGAGCGATTCCTTGGCCGCCACCGATGCAGGCTGTTGCAACGCCGAAGCGTCCACCTGCCCTCTTCAACTGGTGCGATAGAGTCAGGACCAGCCTTGTTCCGGTTGCCGCTAGAGGGTGACCTAGGCCGACGGCCCCCCCATTCACATTGACCCTGTCGTAGTCCAACCCGAGGTCCTTGATGCAGGCCACTGCCTGTCCTGCGAATGCCTCGTTAATCTCCCAGAGGTCTATGTCTGAGACCGTGAGGCCTGCATTCTGGATAGCCTTCTGGCTGGAGGGGACGGGGCCGTAGGCCATGATGCTGGGCTCAAGACCGACTATCCCCCATGAGACAATTCTTGCGAGTGGTTCATCTCCATCGGCCTCTGCTCGGGATGCAGACTTCACTACCACCGCAGCGGCACCATCTACGACTCCAGATGCGTTTCCCGCCGTTACAAGCGAATCTGGTCCGAAGTGCGTCCTCAGACCAGAGAGAGTCTCGATGGTCGTCCCGAGGACCACGTGATCCTCGTGGGAGTGGTCGATTACCCCCTCTGGCGTCTCGACTGAAACTACCTCGTCCTGCCAAATACCAGATGAGACGCTTGACTCCGTCCTCTGGTGGCTCATAGCTGCGTACTCGTCTGCCTCCTCACGGACTACGCCCTTTCTACGGCACAATTCGTCACTGGTCTGAGCCATGAACATGCCACTGACCCCATCGACCAGGTTGGTGAATAGGTAGTCCTCCATGTCCTGCGGGATTTCTTCCCCGGCCGAAGGCGGTCTTCCGAGCTTGTAAGTCCCCCTCATGCCCCTGAGGACGTGTGGGGCCTGGCTGAGGTTCTCCATGCCTCCTGCTACGACCACCTCTGCCTCTCCCAGCATTATCATCTGGGTTGCGCTGATTATCGACTGGGCTCCACTTCCGCATAGTCGGTTTAGCGTGAGCATCGGTACTTCTTGCGGTATTCCGGCCCTGAGACCAGCATGCCTGGCTCCGAAAATTGCTTGGCCGGAAGTCTGTAGGGCATGCCCCATGACTACGTGTTCAACTGAATTAGGAGAGGTACCGGACTTCTCCATTGCGCCCTTGATTGCTATGGTCCCCAGTTCCTCTGCAGACACAGATGCCAATCTTCCGCCGGGACCTCCGTCCCCTCTCTTTCCACCTAGCCACTCGCAGAATGGGGTTCTGGCCCCTCCCACGACAACCGCGCTCTCGGTCATGCCATTACTTCCGCTAACGATCAAGACTCATTGTTGGAATCGTCTGTCATCGAACCCAAGTAGTCAGGGAGCTCTACCCCGGACATCTTGGCTACGTCATGGATTGGTGGCAGGCTCTGCACAAGGCTGCTTACGAAGTTGCTAGTAGCCGAGTTTCCATCGGCGTTGTTGCCACTGTCCCAGACTGTGATCTTGTCAATCTTCAGATTCCGGATTGCCTCTGTCTGTGCATTGACCATGGCCTCTATCTTCTCGACCATCAGGAGGGTTGCGGCTGCCTTGGGGTCGCCAGAAGCGCTGGTGACTAGGTTGCTGTAACCCTTAGCCTTGGACTCCAGGACCTTCTGGATACCCTCGGCCTCTGCCTCGTACTTGGCAAGAATTGCGTCTGCCTCACCACGAGCGATTCTCCTCTGCCTCTCTGCTTCGGCCTCTGCTGCTATCTCGACCTGTTGCTTAGCAACGGTCTCTCTGGCAATCTCGCTGGCTCTGAGCTTCTGCTCTTCCTCGTCGTAGGTCGCCTTAGCAATCTCAGCCTCTGCCTGTGCTGTGGCCACGTCTGCTCTCTGCTTGGCTGATGCCTCGGCCTCGGCTAGGTCGGCGTTTGCCCTGGCTATCTCTGCCTGGGCTGCGTTCTCACCGCCCACCGCCATTGCCTCTTGCTGTTCGACGAACACACGCTGGTCCGCCTCTGCCGCCTTCCTTCCCTTCTCGGCCTCTGCTGTGTTCTGAGCTACCTGGATGTCCTTTGTTCGGTCTGCCTCAGCCTTACCGATTGCACCATCTCTCTCGGCGTTTGCGACATCTATCCTGGCCTGCTCCACTGCAGTGGATGCTGCCTTCTTACCGATGCTCTCGATGTAGTCGGCATTGTCAGTAATGTCAGCGATGTTTACGTTAATCAGGTATAGCCCGACCTTCCTCATCTCCTGTCCGACGTTCTTCTGGATCAGTTCTAGGAATGAGTCACGGTCTTGGTTTATCTGCTCGATAGTCAGGGTGGCGACTGTTAGACGAAGTTGCCCGAAGATTATCTCCTTCGCCATCTCCTCAATGTCTTCGACCTTGAATCCCAGAAGACGCTCGGCTGCATTGGCCATTATGGAAGGCTCAGTGGAAACACCGATTGTGAAGGTGCTCGGGACGTTGATCCTGATGTTCTGTAGGGATAGAGCCCCCCTTAGGTCGATATTGATGGTCATCGGCTTCAGCGATATGTACGCGTAGTCCTGAATCAGTGGCCAAACTAGGGCGGCACCACCATGCAGGGTCTTGGAAGGTTTCGGACGACCATCCGCCGTTCTTTCGGTTCGACCATAAATCACCATAATCTGATCAGGTGGACATCTCTTGTATCGCTGTGCGAAAAACATCACAGCAGCCACAAGAATCAGTACAACTGCAAAAATCATTATTGTTAGTATTCCCTCTGCTTCTACCATTGGCTCAACTCATCAAAGAAGAGGGGTTGCTTACCTATGAATCCTTACCCGCCACGCTCTTTGGACGGGTGAGGAAATCTTTCAGGGCCTAGATTCTCTTTACTACTAGGACCTCGCCGATTACATCCACAACCTCGATGAAATCACCCGTCCCAATCTCTGCATCGTCCTCAGACTTCGCATTGTATGTCCTCTGGGCCCCGTTGACGTCGACGGTGACCTGTCCGACGCCGTTATTTGATATCCTGAGGTATGTTTGGCCCTTGGATCCGATTGCCTCTGAGAGATCTGTTGTGCCATCCTGCTGCAGAGTGACGAAGAGTTCGAATAGCTTCCCAGTGGAGTACATGGAAACACCCCCGGCAACAGCACCCGCCACCACTGACATGCTAGCACCCCCGTCTGACTTCAAGACGTACAAGCCAGCCAGCCCGAAGAACATCATGAATGCCATGATTCCTTGGAATGTGAGTGCCTTGAATGAAGCATCGGCACCCATGTCGACGTCTATGCCGAACAACCCATCGAATACGTCGGTGGCAATTCCTCCAATCATTAGCAAGAAGAAGTACAGAACGAACAGAATACCCCCCACGAGTGCGCTTGCCGCGAAAAGCAGCTCCACTCCAGTTGCGTCTCCAAGCCCAACTAGTTCGAACAAATTCAGTTCAACCATTGACATCGCGTATGGCTTGTACGATTTGACTTGTTCGGCGGAATTGTTGCAGAAATGCTTCACTTTCTGGAAAGTATGACTCCGACGTACCTTTCAAGACTCAGGATGGGACCCAATGAAATTCCGACCAAGACGAATGCGATAGTGAGAGAAGTGTCGGAAGAGAAATAGGGTTCTACTAGCGTGTAAGTCAGTAGCCCTATGATGAATAGAGTAACAGGTATCGCGGCTCTTCTGAAGAAGATGTGGTATCCGAACATCTGGTCGAATGCGGGATTTCCAATCGCCTTGTCGACTATTGTTTCCTCTTCTTTAGCAGACATCGGCCATCATCAGCCAATAAGCCAGGCCATAGCGCCTATGAATGTCATCGTCATGGGAATTGCGTACCAAGCTGCCTTTACTGCCTTCGGGGAGTCATCCACTAGTTCC
>CAYFGC010000049.1:0-10375 GCA_964342625.1 uncultured Candidatus Poseidoniales archaeon
ATACTGGTGCCATCGAGCGATGGGGACATGGGGGCCTACATCTCTGGTCTGGAGAAGCTAAGGGACCTTTCTCCACATACTCTCTTCGTAGGCCATGGCCCACTTATTCCAAACCCGGAGAGAACCCTTACCCAGTACATAGAACATAGGAAGGCTAGGCACAACAAGGTCCTGGAAGCAGTGAGGTCGGGATGCTCGACCCTTCGGGATATTGCAATTTCAGCATACTCGGACACACCCGGGGCCAATCCTGCTCTAGCGGAGGACCAGGCCCTTTCACACCTGAATGAGCTTGTCCGCACGGGATTAGTAAGGAGATCAGGTGAAGGCTTCCATGTCTGAAAATTTCCTAGTCAAGATTCAAATCTCCTTCACGGGTTTATTTGGGATGGTCGGCTCATGCTAAGAAGGAAAGTTGTGCTCGAGCCGGGCAAGCATGGGAAGTATTACGTTGATGGTTTCATCGATGGCCGCGGGCCGATTAGTTTTCTCGTCGACACAGGGGCTTCGTCGATCGCCATCACCGACGAGATAGCCGATGCCATTGGTCTTGAGTGGAGAAGCGGCCTCAAGAGGGAGGCTAGAGGAATTATTGGAAAAGGCGATTCTTGGCAATTTCGCGCCCAATCGATTAGAATTGGGGATATAGAAGTCAAAGATCCTGGGGCTCACGACCCTCTTTGGTGTAGTGTCATTCCTGCAATGAATATGGGGGAAAGAGATGGGCTCCTTGGGATGAGTTTCCTAGAAAAGATTGAATTCACTCAAGATGATGGTAAACTAATACTACATGACGACAACGCGAAGACAATGCCCGAGGGTAGTTCAGACAGGTGGTGGGACAAAGAGGACCCAGACCCGAAGGAAGATGTCGAGAAGATGATCAACGAGTCTGAGGTTAAGAGACTCAGAAGGGAGGAGGAGTTAGCTCAAGCAGAGCACGAGGCTAAGATGGCCGAATTAGAAAGGAGGGAGGCCGATGCAAAGGGGATGTCGCCTCCAGTGGTATCCGAAGATCCAGTAAGAATGGGGAATGATAGAGGTGTCCTTGGTCTTTGGTGGCTTTCACCTGGAGAAGCGGTTTCGATTGGTTTAGCAGCCATGCTAACACTATTCTTCTTCGGAATGGGGAGTATTGTCAAGGCCGGAGAGATCGATTGGGCGACGACCGACGGCACGATCCTGAAGAGCGAACATGGGTGGGAAGTCTGGGAGACTTGCGATGATTACGAGTGTTGGGACGAGATAGACTGCTACGCATACGTGGACTATTCCTATAGAGTAAATGAGGTTGAATATGTCAAGGTGGACAGGTACCAAGACGTGTGGACTGAATATGACTATCAGGGAGCCGAATTCGACTGTGAATACGATGTGGAGACAGAGATATTCCCAGTCGGAGGATATGTTCAGGTATGGTTCGACGTCGAAGAACCTGGAAATTCGGAATTGAGTGCGCCCATTGACCCTAGCATAGTCATATTCTTCTGCTGCATGCCGATTTTCCTACTCATCCTAGTGGTTACTCTGGTAAATGCAAGGTTCAGCAACGCCCCCAAGTACTCCGAAGTATCAGCAGTTCCGGGCCAACCGGGGCATACAGTTGTCCACCACCACGGGGGAGGGGGATCAGGGAATTTCGTCTTCTTTGGCGGAGTTAGAGGTGGAAGAGGTGGAAGAGGTGGAAGGCGTCACTTCAGAAGGAAGATTGCAAGTGGGGGCCGCAGCAGAGGCGGCGGCAGTAGAGGCGGCGGCGGCCGCAGCAGAGGCGGCGGCAGTAGAGGCGGCGGCCGGAGAAGGTGAGTCTCCAGATAGAGAACCCTGAAATCTAGGGGCAGAATCTCGTTCTCGTGGAAGGTCTTTGGAGTGGTCCACCGGTTCTAGATGGGAATGTTGCTGATGAGCATTGGATCGAAGTGGAATCGGGGGTCTCGATTAGGGTACTGGTCTGGAATGCAGAGGAGGCGGGTCCGGATTCCGGAACCGTGGTTATGGTGCCAGGATGGGGCTCACTATTCGAGGGATGGCGCCCATTGGTTACTGAATGGGTAAAGAGCAGACATCTCATCTACATCGAGACTAGAGAGAAGGCCAGTTCGAAATTTAACAGGAGGATTTCCAAGGATGACTTTTCCATCGAGAGGCACTCGAAAGACATCGTAGCCGTTCTCGAGGCCTTGGACGTCGATCAGGGGAATATTGACTGGTACTCTTCGTCACTAGGCTCGACCCTCCTTATCGATGCGTTCGAGAAGGGTGATTTGGATGGCAGGAGTTCTGTCCTCCTTGCTCCGAACCCGGACTTCAGATTCCCACTCTGGTCTAGGATGATCATCTACTCGCCGCTCCCCATGGTGGCTTTCCGAAAGATGGTTGGTTTCGTGGCCTGGGTAGTGAACAGGAGGACTAAGGAAGAGGGTCAGAAGGTTCGTTATCGCAGAGCTCTGCTGGCTCAAGACGTCCCGCGAATGCTCTTCTCCGCTAGATGGAACCTCGGATACAGACTTCCTGAAGACCTATCGAACATAGATGTCCCATGTGCAGTGATGACTGCTACATCGGACACCCTGCATGACTTTGGGAAGGTCGAGAAGATAGCAGACTCAATTCCTAATTGCAAGATGATAAGTGTCCCTTCTAACCAGTACGCCCACGAGCCGTTAGTCCTGAGTGAAATAGGAGCTTTCCAGTCTTCGATCCCTTGAGTGCCCGGCCTCTGCTATCGATTCCCTGATGAAGGGGGCCGTTCCGGACAATAACGAGAACAATGCGGAGCCAGTCATCCTCTTTCGAAATCGCACGAATTGTGCGAGAGATGTCGGACATGGTCGGAGCCAGAGTTAGGAAGGCGTACCAACCGCACTACGAACAGATAGTTCTGCGCCTGAACAGGAAGGGGGAGCCATCTACAGATCTAGTGATCGTTAGGGGGCTGAGGGCATATGCATCGAACAGGGATAGGCCCATGCCGACACAACCCTCGCAGTTCGCAATGATTCTGAGGAAGTACCTCAACAACTCCAGGCTAGTAGGGGTCGAGCAATTCGGATTCGACAGGGTGATTCGCGTGGAATTCGAGCATGGCAGAGGTCGTCTAAGTCTCGTGATAGAGTTATTCAGGGATGGTAATGTATTGCTTCTGGACGAAGATGGGGTGATAATCCGCCCGCTCACGCATGCCAAGTACGCCAGTCGTTCGCTGAAGAAGGGAGAGAGATATTCACCCCCTCCAGAGGCAGTTGATCCTAGGAATATGGATAGAGATGCCCTTGATGAGATACTGACTGGGAGCGATCATGCTCTGATCAGAACCCTGGCCTCAAGGGCGAATCTTGGAAGGGTGTACGGAAGTGCAGTATGCTCCATCTCCGGCATAGACGAGGATGCGCAATCTGATTCTCTTACCATTGAGCAGAGGGATTCTCTCGAGGCTGCATTGAAGGAAATGCTAAGGGATCTAGATAGAGGAGAGGGAGGGAACATATGGCTTTCCGACGAGGAGTCCAAGACATCTTGGATGGGTTCAGACAACGAGTCGGAGAGAGACGCATCGGCGGCTGGTATCATCGAGTTCTCCCCAATCAACCTCCCATCCATGGATGAGAAAATGAGAGTTGAAGTCGGCAGCCTCTCCCATGCCTACGATTTCATTTTCGGGTCTCATGATGCATCTGCGTTCATCCGCAGGGAGGAGGAGAAATTGATCGAGACCGGTGAACGCGCCGAGGACGAGAGCTCGAAGCTGTCGAGGAGGGCCTCGCAACAAGAGAAGGCGATTGAGAGATTCAACCAGAGGGCAGCAATCACTCAGGAGCTTGGAAAGGCGATTCAGGAAAATTGGGAGCATGTGGACTCGATTCTGAATCAGCTCAGTACTGCCGTGGAAGATAAGGGCTGGCAGGATGTTGCGGAAATTGCCCGTGAGGTTGTTTGGGTAGACAGCGTGAACCCATCCAAGCATACCGTTGTTGCATATCTTCCCGATGAGGATGGCGAGCCAGGAGCAAAGGTCACCCTAGAGAGCTCCAAGACTGTACATCAAAACGCGCAGAGGTACTTCGAAGAGGCACGAACCCAGAAGAACAAGGCGAAGGGAGCACAAGATGCTCTGGAGAAGACGGAGAGATCCAGGAAGAATGCCGAGAAGAAGGCAGCCAAGGAGGCGGCGGCTGGAAGGCTGAAGGGAAGGAAGAGGGCGAGGAGGTTCTGGTTCGAGAAGTATCGCTGGGCGATAGTATCGGGAGGTCATCTGCTGATTGGGGGGAAGGATGCCAAGGGGAACGACGTGTTGGTCAGGAAGCACCTAACCACCAGTGACTTGTACTTCCATGCTGATCTGCACGGTGCACCTTCATGCTCTCTGAAACTCAAAGACGGGTTGATTCCGAGTAACTCTCAGCAAGGGATCGTCCCAGAAGGGGTGGCATCATTGCAGATTTCCCAGACGCTTGGTGATGGTTTGGAGGATGCTCGTGAGTTGGAGGACCATGTCATCTCAGAAGCGGCTCAGATCTCCGTTTGCTGGTCGAGGGCTTGGGGAAGTGGTGGTGCCGCAGCCACTGCTTTCCATGCCAGATCGAGTCAGGTATCCAAGACCACGGAGACAGGGGAGTCGCTAGCAAGGGGGTCATTCGTGGTAAGGGGAGAAAGGAGCTGGCATCGGGACACCCCACTGGAGATTGCGATCGGGTTGGCTGTAGTGAACGGTGTCCCCCTCCCAGTATCTGGAGTTCCCAAGGTTATCTCGCAGATCTGTGAAAGATGGGCAAGGATAGTCCCGGGCATGGAGAAGAAGGACAGTGTCGCTAACAGGATCTCGAAATCGACAGGTTTGGCGCAGGAAGACGTCCTTTCCTGCCTCCCTCCAGGTGGATGCTCGGTAGAAGACCACGGGCTAATTCAGCCATGATTTCTGGACTTCCACTCTGGTGCAGTGATTGCGTATAGTGAAGAGTCCGTGAAGTGGTCATACAACCATTCCCTGTCCTTTGAGATTCCCTCGATCCTCATTCCCAGCCTCTCTGCAACTGCTCGGCTTGGATAGTTCTCGACTGCCGCCTCTATCACTGACCTATGGAGCTGCAGATCATCGAAGCAGTGATTCATCAGCCTTGAGCATGACTTGGTGATTATTCCCTGTCCAGCCGAGGACTGAGAGATCCAATACCCCAATCCGAAGCTCCTGTTACTCCAATCCACCCAATTCAGGCTTATCACGCCCACTAGATTCCCGAATTGACGGATTATGTAGAAGGTGAAATCATCGTCCTTTTTCTCTGAGAGGCTTCGGATTAGGGAGAGTTCGTCATCCAATGATTTGACGTCATCCAACCAAGGCAGCCACCTCCTCAGGTATGCTCGGTTTTCGTCCACTAAGCTGAACAGCTCTTGCGCATCTCCCTCAATTGGGGCTATTATTTCCAAGCCTTCCTCCACGAGCAGTGATTTTGCGGGTTCGGGACGAGGGGCATCTTGGTCTTCGGGCCAACCCACTCGCTCAGACATCAACATGGGCCACACATTGGGGCATTATAGTAGTTCTAATTCGGGGACAACGCTTCAAGTGGGCTGCCTCATGCGAGGCTATGAGCGGAAGCGGGGAGTCAGGCAACTGGACCTATGGAGACTACCTGCGACTCCACGAATTATTGGACCTCCAAGGCGATGAGAGGGGTGTTTCTTCCGATGAAATGCACTTCATCATCGTCCATCAGACATTTGAGTTGTGGTTCAAGCAGATCATTAGAGAGCTGTCTGAGACTAGGGATATCCTGGCACAGGTTCCAGTACCAGAAGACGACATCCCCCGTGCTGTCGATCACTTAGCAAGAACCACTGAGATTTTCCGTTTGATGGCAAGTCAGTGGACAGTGCTAGAGACTCTAACACCTCAAGGATTCCTAGCTTTCAGGGATGGATTAGGCACTGCCTCTGGATTCGAGTCTTTCCAGATGCGGGAATTCGAGTCCCTACTGGGATTGGAGACGGAGGACCGAATGTTTGGAATGGATCCGATAAAGACATTCAGAAAGCTAGCAGAGAAAGGGGGCAAGGACAAGGAGGTCCTGGAAAGGCTTGAGGCAGAACAAGGGAATGAGTCTCTCTATGATTCTCTTATGAGGTGGATGGAGCGTACCCCCATAATGGGGTCTATTTTCGAGAGCGAAGGGGATGAGTCCACTGTTAGGGATTATGTCGACTCGCACTTACGGGCACACCTCCAGATGGGAGACGAGGCGCTGGAGAGAATGTCTGGGATGGAGGGAGATGCCTCAACTAGGATGAAGGAGAGATTGGATTCTGCTCAAGAGTCTGCGACCTCATTCCTAATTCCAGATGGAGTGGTGAGCCGTGGTCGTGCAGGACTCCTGTTCATCGAATCATATCGGGAGTTGCCTCTCCTAACCTGGCCCAGGAAACTTATCGATGCATTCGTAGAACTCGAGGAGTCTATGGCAAAGTGGAGGCATGACCATGCGAGGATGGTCGAGAGGATTATCGGGAAGAGGACTGGTACGGGTGGAACCAGCGGGGTGGACTACCTGGATGCCACTGCAAGGTATAGGATTTTCAAGGATCTTTGGGAAGTTAGGACGATTCTGGTGAAGCCCCAGAATAGGCCCGATTTACTTAATGCAGATTTTTACGGATACACCGTCGATTCGTGAATTGTTAGGGTGGGTCAGCATCGTGCCATTGAAGGCTAGGTCCTCAGTGGAGCGGGTATGCCTGTTCCAGTCATATGTGCATATGCCCGGACCCCGGTAGGCAAGTTCAGAGGCTCTCTTTCGGATTACAGCGCGGTCGACCTGGGTATTCTTGCCGTGAAGGAACTCTTGGAGCGCTCGGGAATCAATCCTGGAATGGGTATTGTAGACCAGGTGTACATGGGGCAGGTACTCCAAGCAGGATGTGGACAGGCTCCGGCTCGCCAGGTTGCGATTGGATCGGGAATGCCGGTTACCACTCCATGCACAACGATCAACAAAGTATGCGGATCAAGTCTGAAGGCGGCAATGATCGCTGCTACTGAAATCAGGGCTGGGGTATCCAGAGTTGTGGTTGCCGGTGGGATGGAGTCAATGAGTAATGCCCCATACATTGCAAGGGAGGTCAAGAAAGGCGAAGACGTCTCGTTTTCCTCTCTTGAGTCAGTATTGATGGAAGACGGTTTGAAGGATGCTTTCTCGGGCGAGTCGATGGGCAATACTGGAGAGACGGTTGCAGAGGAGCATGGCATCAGTAGATCTGATTCGGACAAGTTCTCTGTACGCTCGCATCACCTTGCCAACAACGCTTGGGAAGAGGGTTGGTTCGACGCGGAGGTTTTTCCAGTTGGTTCGCTAACTAGGGATGAGGGGATTCGCCCGGAGACGAATGAAGAGTCTCTTTCTGACCTAAGAGCCGTTTTCTCGGAAGGGGGCCAGGTTACGGCAGGAAATGCCAGTCAAGTATCCGATGGGGCATCTGCTGTTCTGATTGCTTCGGAGGAAGCTGCAGAGGAGCTTGGGCTTCCAGTATTGGCTAGGATCGTAGAATATGCCACTTCGGGAGTCGAGGCGAGCAGAGTGATGACCGCGCCGATTCCAACAGTGAAGAAGCTACTAGAAAAATCGGGAAGATCGATGGATGAGATTGACATTTTAGAGCACAACGAGGCATTCGCCTCTGCGTCATGTGCCATCAGGAATTCACTAGGGGTACCTGACAGTTCCTTCAACCCCCACGGAGGCGCCATAGCAATCGGGCATCCTCTGGGTGCAACAGGAACTAGATGCCTGATGACGCTGGTAAATGCAATGAGTCGAACTGGGGGGAAAAGGGGGATTGTGACTGTTTGTCTGGGCGGAGGGAACGCTGTGGCCATGATGGTTGAGGCCCCATAGCGAACAAATCAATCTCAAAGTGGAGTCATAGACCTTATTTGGGGGTCTCCGGTCGAGCGCCCCGATGGTTGAGCCACTACGTACACACACACGCTTCGAAAAGGCCAGAATAATTGGTGCCAGAGCGCTTCAGATTAGCATGGGCGCACCTCTCTTCGTGACCGAGGACGAGTTGCGCGAAAAGTACAGCAGCGAGTTGATTCAGCTCTATGGGGTGGATGACGCAAAGGAGAAAGTGGTGCTGGATCCGATGAAGATTGCGACACTGGAGTATGAGCAGAACAAGATTCCAATAGACATCGACCCGCACGAAGAGTGAAGCGTTGCAGTCCCTTACGGGGAGCGATAGAATTTGGCTAACTGGAAGGTTTCGAAGAGTCTGACCGCGTGGTTGTTGGGTCTGACAATAATAGTAATCGGCTTGGGGGGGCTGATTCGAATCTACGATGCAGGAGAGTCTTGTCCAGACTGGCCGTTGTGTTTCGGAACATTGGGTTTCGATATCTCCGAGGAGGAACAAGAGGAATGGTGGTCTGAGAATCCGGAGGAGATAGACTCACGTGGTTCTGGCCATAGATACTCAACGTTCCAAATCTTCACAGAATGGTCCCACAGATTCCTTGCGGGGGCGGTTCTGGGGCCTCTGGTTCTTCTTAACTGGTATTTGCTTAGGAGGAATGAAGACTCCGGCAAGGATATCAGGTTCGCTTCAACTTTGACCGTGATCCTCATCGTCTGGCAGGGGGCGATTGGGTGGCTGACAGTTGAGATGGACAACTTGCACTGGAGTGTTGCACTTCACCTGAGCTCGGCTTTAGCATTCACAATCAGCATGTTTTGGCTATGGTTGATTATTACAAGGGCGGAGGACGGAGTCCCCGGATGGTTAGAGTTCGAGCATGGTGCTGCAAGCAGATGGAGGAATGGAGTAACTTGGCTATCGATAGGAGCATTCGTCTCAATCTTCTCTGGGACATTCGTTTCCACCACCCCAGGTGCTAATCTAGGATGTGGAGTGGATGGGATACCAGATTCATGGCCCCTCTGTGAAGGTAATCTGGTGGATTCAGTGAAAGACATAGTATTGCAGTCTCAGATGATCCATAGATGGCTGGTTGGTGTGATGCTGATAGCAATGAGTTCGGCCTCCTACCTAATCTGGAAGGAGACCGGAGAGAGTTCCAACCGAATCCTGAGGAATTGGATATGGGGCTCGACCTTTCTATTCGTTACTAATGCGTCAATTGGGGCGATTTACGTGATCTCCTGGGACATGGAAGAAGGGTTCTTTGAGTTGCTCTCATTGGTTCACCTTATGCTGGCTTCACTGACTTTCCTTGCAATGGCAACGGCATGGATTGGTTGTGTAATTGCCACGGAGGAGATTTCATGATTTCGACGACAATGTCGGACTTCTTCTCATTGACTAAGCCCCGAGTTGTCATTCTACTGCAGATTACTGCAATATGCGCGGTGTTTGTTCATGAGTCACTAGAAGGAAGTCTCTCCGAGGGGTCTGCTGAAACGATGCTAGTTGTTCTGATTGGCGGCTATCTCACGGCTGGGGGTGCTAACGCAATCAATATGTGGTACGACAGGGATATCGATCCAATGATGAGGAGGACAGAGAAAAGAGCCATTCCGATGGGGAAGGTTAGTCCAGAATCGGCTCTATTCTTCGGGATCTCGATATCTGCCGTGGGAGTTGCATGGTTCTATTTCATGTCCAATGAGGTTGCTGCCTTCTGGTCAGCATTCAGTATTCTTTTCTATGTCCTAATTTACAGCATGTGGTTGAAGAGAAGTACCCCTCAGAACATTGTCATCGGAGGTATTGCAGGCTCAACCCCGCCTGTGATTGGTTGGGCAGCTAGCGTGGAAGGCCTCTCCATCTCCAATAATTCTCTGGAGGAGTCGATCGTATCACTATTCGACCTTGGAAGTCCGATTCCTTGGTTCATGTTCATTCTGATTTTCCTATGGACTCCCCCGCACTTCTGGGCTCTTGCCCTATACAAGTCCAAAGAATACGCAGAGGTAGGAGTCCCAATGTTGCCAAATGTGAAAGGTCCAGAACGAACAATTATCGAGATGAAATTGTATTCAGTTCTGCTGATTGTACTCTCATTTTTCGCACCTTTGTCGTTTGGGGAGATTGAAGTGAACGAACGAGATTACCATGTTCTCAGTTGGACGATAGTTGGGCTAAGCATCTGGTACGCATCCACTGTTTGGAGAATCGACATTTCTGAAATTCCTGATGAGGCGGGGAGAATTGCCAGTGCAGCAAACTCATTCTTTGTTTCGATGCTGTATCTAGCACTGATGTTCGTAGTTCTTGTTACGGGTAGTATTGGACAAGTGGGAACTGGGTTTGGGGCGATAGTTTGCTTGGCTTTCATCGGTAGGACCGAGTTCAAAGTGAGTTCGTAGTCCCCGATGGCTTCAAACACCGAGCGTACCATGGGAGGGCAGGGGTGAGACAGTGG
>CAYFGC010000050.1:0-10349 GCA_964342625.1 uncultured Candidatus Poseidoniales archaeon
ATGACTGGGAATCTACCTTCTGAGCTCGACGGGCTCAAAGCCAAGCACAGGGCCCCCCATACGATGGACCCATCAGCCCCGCAGCTCTTCCTCGCGCCGATGGCAGGCGTCACGGACCTCGCATACAGGATCCTGGCCAGGGAGTGCGGTGCCGACATGACCGTGACCGAGTTCACCGCAGCATCGGGACTGACCCGCAAGAACACGTACTCGTGGTTGAAGGTAGAGAGCGATCCAAGGGAGTCACCATTCATCCCCCAGATTTTCGGTGGCATCACGGAGGAGATGGTCCAGACCGTCGAGATGCTGCAGGACAGGGCCGATGACATTGACATCAACTTCGGATGCCCAGCCCCCAAGGTCTGCAGGAACGACGCGGGTGCCGCACTACTAAGGGACCCGGATAGGGTCGTCAGCATGGTCCGTGCTTGCATCGAGGCCACCGAGGTCCCGATCACGGTGAAGATGAGGCTGGGTACGGGAGGAGGACCTAACACCGCCTTGGAGATTTGCAGGAGACTAGAGGAAGTGGGAGTCACTAGGGTCTGCGTTCACGGTAGGACACTGAGGCAGCGCTATTCGGGAGAGGCGGACTGGTTGCAGATCAGGGAAATAGTGGATGAATTGCAGATCCCGGTGATAGCCAATGGAGACGTGACTTCTGCCTCAACGGCAGAGGCATGCATCGAGAAAACTAGGGCTGCGGGGCTAATGATTGGGAGGGGGGCAATCGGGAGACCGACCATCTTCCACGAGATCAAGCGAGATTTAGGATGGAATCCCTCCCCTCCTCCATGGGGTAGTGAGGACGAGAGGGTCGCTCGTCACTGGTGCTGGAAGAGGTACTTGGAACTCAGCGATGAGCTATACCAGGGCAGGCTCAACAAGAATCTCAAGAGGCATGCCGTTTCCTTCACTAAGGGACTGCCAGGAGCATCGGCGATGCGAGTGGAGCTTCACTCGGAGGGGGACCAGAAGAAGATGGGAGCGATGGTTTCAGAGTATCTACTGGATATTGCCTCTGAGTCAGAAGTTGCAGTGGCATAGCCGATTCATATAGTTCAGAAAGCAATGTTCTGGCATGACCGTTCCATGCACCGGGTGGTGTGGGCTCAGTGCTCCATCTGAGTCCCAGGACAGATGCTCCGGTTGCATGGTGCTGGAGAGGTCGTTCTTCGCAATAGACCCGTCCCACAGGCCCACCACGGAACAGAGAAGGGAGGCTAGCGAGCGGATCGACCCAACTAGGGGATTGTCATCTGATCAGATGTTCATCAGTATCGCTGATTCGTTCAACGAGAATAGCCTCCCAGACAGCTTCAAGTCATCTCGTGGTTCTCCTGGAAATCTTTCCAGATACATCGCCGAGGAATGGGAGGGAGCAAAGAATAATCTGTATTCGAGAGGAAGAATGGTCGCAGGGATCTATCCTCTCCCCAACTCCGGGGGTACATGTCATCTGCAAGTAAACGACGATGGAACCATCGCCATCGATGGAGTCAGGCTGACAGGTCCTCTGCCCATGGCCGACCTCTGCGACTGGCTCTCAAATCCGAACAGGCTTGGATCGATCAGGTCTTGGAAGAATTTCCTGATATCACTGTCCAACTGCTGCGTGCGATTCCCTCTCCATTCCAATCAAGCCGACTGGCCAGCGCACCTGTTCAGCAGGGGTTGGGACGGGATAGACGCCCCCGACCCTGGGATTTGTATGGAGTTCCCCGGATCAAACCTCCATCCCTTCCTGAAGACGATAGCAATGATGTCGTGTAGGGATCCCAGCACCCACAACTCCCTAGGAAACATCGCAAGGACTTCACCCAGAATAATCACGGAGTTCGGCGGCGATGCCGCGGATAGGTGGGCGGAGATAATCAGGAGAGGAAACAAAGAGGAATTCAGTAGACTGCACAACATAACCATCCACCCAAGACTAGTCGTCGACAATAATTACAGGATGAGGATGTTTGTCCTGAGGTCCGGTTCGCCAATAACGATCCCAGTCTCCGTGAACCCAAGGGTATGGAGGTGCATAGTCCATTCACTGATGTTCCCAGAGGGGAGCGAAGAGGCAAATCTGGCCAAGCACCTTTTCTGGGTCTGGGAGTCGGAGGATTCGGACTGGCTACCCACCCCGCCTCAGATCAAGTCTTCCAGGATGCTCAGGGAAACGATAGACTCCTTGGGCCCAAATTGCTCTGCAGAGACAGTACAATCATCTTCGAGTGATTATCAAGGGATATGCGTAATCGGAGCGTCAGGTCTGGCCTACCACATACAAGGCAGACCATCAGATGGTGCGAAATTCTTGGTTTCTGCATATCCGAGTCGGTCGCACATCTCCAAGCCGGGTTGCACGGGAATTCCCTTGTGCATAGATTCTCAGAAGGTAGGTGGTTTGCAGCTCCCTGCCGGAGACATTTGCGCCAGCTACGTCCTATCCCTAAGGCACGACACCACATCTAGGCACAGCATCTTCACTCTCGAGCACCTTCTCAGAGTCTGTGAATTCACCAATGAATCATTCGAATACAAGGGAGATCTAGACGAGTGGTGGGAGAACGTCTCAGAAAACCTCGAGATGTTCGAGGAGGGGCACCTCTTCGGCCACGAAGAAGAGCCAGACGAGGATTGGGAACCAGACATACCAGAGGGTGCACCGACTCCAGACATGTTCCCAGAGGAACCAGAACCCCCGGAAGAAGACCACCCAAGATGGTCTGGTGAGACAATCGAAGAATTGATGGAGAACATGAGAAACTTCCCCAGAGGGATGGAGGAGGGGCCATGACCGTCCAGCAGAACGGTCTTTGCGAGTGCTGCAAGGAGGTCGAAAGTGCACGTTCCATGTGCGATTTTTGTGAAACCTTGGTTCCCCATATTACCGGCCAGCAAACCGGTCTGATACAGGACGAGGGAATCATAGAACGATTCAGGAACGAGCTGAGAAACCCGGAAAGCGACATCTCCCAGATATGGAGGAGAGTCAGAGCCTTCGGCATTGAGAACAACAAAGACTCATTCGCAGCACCCTCCAAAGACCAAGAATGGCTTTTCGGGGAGCCTCCGGTTTGGTCCCTCTCTGAGGAAGACATGGTCGCAATCTCGACGGCTCGCACCAGTAGGATGGACGATAGCATGTCACGAAGACTGGCACGGGGGGGAATACTCCCAGACGGGACACACGTCTCTCTTGCCGGAGGCAGATTCTATGTCGATGGGCACCCCTGCAGAATACCCTTCAGAGGACTGATGAAGATGCTCGAACGCCATCCAAGAGTTTGCCAGAGAGTCAATTGGAAGCAACTTCTCCGCTCTGTCGACCTCGCTCTGAACACTAGGTCGCTTAGTTCGAATTACGGCAGGCAAAGATCCCCCATCATTCACCCAGCATCCGAAATCTTCGCGGTGAACGTGATAGACTCACTCTTGATGATGGAGATGCTACGACGAGTATCACCAAGAGCCACAAGACCAGTATTTTCCAGCAAGCTTTGGTTCAGAGGTTCTACTTGGCTAAACAGGTGGGATTCCATGCTCGCAAACCGAGTCAGAGGGCTCCAGGAGGATGACCTCAAGGTCCCACGGACCCTAATAGAGAAGAATGGCAAGCTTTTCCTCAGAGTACGTAGGAATAGGGGTTGGAAAAGGATAGAGTTGGAAAGCGACCCAAGGACATGGGAGGCGATAGTCACTTGGTCCCTGAGCCCCCCGGATCACGAAGACCACAGAAGGCTCAGAACGCTCCAGCAGCACATCTTCGCAGACATCCAGATGAGTCTGGTAGATGAGAGCGACCTCAATGGCATCAGGTTCCTACGCGAGGTGATCAGCAACAACGACAGAGCAAGGCTAGACTCCGAGAACAACCAGATAGTGGTCGAGGGGACCAGTGGTCTGAATTACGCGGTAATTCCCGGCAGAGGGGGTCACAACACCAGGTTCGTCGTATCTCCGATGAGAGAGACAAGAAGGAACAACACTGCAAACGCAGTACACGGATGGGCACGGATGAGGCAGAGGATGGCCGATGGTCACAATGCAATATGCATAGTAGAGACCCGCCAGTTAAGGAGGCTAGTCCTTGGCGACGCTCTCGGTTCGATCACGCTATCCCTGTTGGATGACTTGGAGAGCAGCAAGTACATCAACACGCTGAGCTCTCACATCAGGAGGCACCGTCCACGTCAACCCCTACATCCGGATGTACAGCAGCACAATCGTGCTGTGGAGCTGAGGCAGCTGCTAGAGAGGAACATGATAGAACAGGAGAGGGTCAGGGCGACAGAGTCATTCCCGAGACTATTCTCAGTCCTCCTAAGGCTACCTCTCGGCAGTAGGGTGACCTTCACAGCCATGAACAGGGACCATTCTCCAAACGTTCGATTCGACGATTCCGAGACAACCTTCACAACTAGGAACATCAATGATCGGAGGGTTTTGTACAGAATGCTAGAGGCATCAGGATGGATCAGGGACAGAGAAGAAGAGCAAGTCAGGGGGATGACTAGGATTTACATCAGGGCAGGGACAGGTAACAGAGACTTGGGTCCAGCCGTCGAGGAGATCTCGGAGCTGTTGGAACCGAGGGTGATAGCCAACGGGATAAGGATCGTTGCCGGACCACTTTGGAGGTTCTTCGAGCGGATGAACCCAGGGACCGATCAAGCCCTTCTACCTGGGACTGACGAACACATCCGATGAGACTACTCCTCTTCGCTTCCATCCGATAGGGCAGCACGCCTCGTTGCCTCCTTCGAGTATGCCCTAGTGACATTACCCGCTGAAGACGGAACAGCCCTCCCAAGGAGCCATCTGATTGCCTCGGGACCCATCCCAAGATCCACCATCGATACCAAGAAAGCCTCCCAAGCCGCAGACTCCGAACTCTTGGTGCCGTACTTCGTGCTTTGAATGGGCTCTTCTGAGTCTCCGTCATCATAAACTGGCTCGAAGTTCTCTGATAGCTCGTCCAAGGCACCTTCTAACACCTGATTAGCAATCTCCCACCCGACTCTCTCAGCGAGAATTTCTCTGAACCTTTCGAGATAGAAGTAAAGCTGCGCCTTCCTCTCCCTCAGAATGGCCCTCTTATTTGGGGTGGTGGTGCCCTTTAGCATGTATTTCCTAAACATCGTTGTTGAATAGTTGATGTCCTTGCGATCGACTCCCCATCTCTGAGCGATCTCGTTGGCATCGTTGTGTCGCATGCTCCTGCGCAGTGCGGCCAGTGCTCCCACAACAAAAACCCTCAATCTGTAAATCCTGTCGCGTCCTCCGTGAAGCTTCTTCCTCTTCCTCCAGAGAAGTGAATCATTCTCATCGTAGCTCTTTAGCAGATCCTTGACTTCCGCTCTCATCCTCCCCTCTGGGACAACGTCATCTACGATATCAAACAATTCTTCCATGTAGATTGTGCTTTCCTGGCTTCTTTTGTTAGCCCGTCTAACCTCTTTGGAGGCCCTTTTTCCATCCAAAGTAGAGCCTAGTTTCTTTGCCATAGAATTCTGAGACCCATCGCCGAATCTTACATGTCCCGAACTATCCAGATTGTCCAAGTGGTCAATAACTCCACAATCATCACACACTATTTCTCCTCTTACCTCATCTTGAACCAGGTTCATTGAACCGCAATTCTTGCATTTACAGCCATCATTGGCATCATTATTCCGACTTACTTCATTACCCATTTTTACCTTCACTTCCTTTCCTTTGTTACAAAACATTGAGCTGTATTTTTCTCCCTCGCAGAGGAGATTCAAGCACGCTTCTGGACGCCTATTGAACATTACCCAACGCCGTTACCGTGAGGTCTAGATTTGCCCACCCAGACCCCTCATTCCTGAGGGTCCCGGAAAGACGTCCGCCAACCATCGATGGTTGTGTCAGATGACTAATTAATGATGCGTTTCGAGTCGCAAGCATCTCTTCCAGAGACTATGCCTGGGAGAATCTCCACTCTTCCAGCGAAAGGATCCCATTTGCAATCTCATCCAGAGACATTCCGGAGATATTAGACTTCAGAGCCATTTCGACTAGGCTCTGCAGCTCCTCATCAAACGCCGGGCCCATCACCGCCTCAATCATCATCGAGACTGATAATCCGGCTTCGTTGCCATCGGATTCAGCGAGTCGCTTCAGCCTCTGAACCGCCTCTTCCAATCTACTCGACATCATCCCCCTCCGTCATTGACGCGTATGTGATTACCTCTTCATCTGAAGTCCATGTCGATAGAGGCCCCTCCCTCTCCAGAACTCTTTCTCTCCCGGAGTAGTCCCTTCTCAGCCATACCAGGTGATCATGCCCAAGGACGATGGCCTGCTCCAGAATCATCGAACAACTAGCCAACGTCTCTCGATCCGTTGATGAGGCATAGGCTGAGTATGGATGAGTATGGAGCCATAGTCTATAGGGGGCTATCGAACCAACTGCTGGCGCAAGCCTAACTTGACCTCGGGTTCCGATATCGACCCATGCCTGGAATCTCCTGTCTAGTAATACACTCACTTCCTTAGACATACTGTCGGCTATCTTCCAGAGCTCCTCCCACTTGTCGTTCTCGCCCCTGAATCCTGCTATGGCAAGTGCGGCAATCGTCTCACGCACCTCCAGAGCTTCGTTCGCCCCTCCTTCAATTAGTTCAAAAACCAATTTTGGCGGGTGAAGCCTTGGCCGGACACATTCTCTTGGAACCAACTCCTCTTCATGCATTTTCAATCACCTCAGAAGTCGGCAGCTCTCCTAGTATTCCGAACGTGACGGTCGAGGAACGGGGTCTGGGAAGGATTGACTTTTCCTGGCCATCCATTTGCCGTAGAGCCGCTATGATCCACTGATAACCATGAGCTGATGCTGCGAGGTAACCCGCTTGAAGGAATCCGGACTCCCATCCTTCCAATTGACAGGACCGAGGTCCATTCTGTTCCTTGGTTAGAGACTCGACCAAGTCCCTCCTAACTCTGTAATCGATTGCGATGTAACCATCGCCGGAGCACCTAAGGTCGAGCCAGGGAATCTCCAATCCATGAACAACCCTCCTGGCATCCATATTGTCGACACAGACGATTGCTATGTCTGAATCAGGTACATCCGATGCCACCCTAACATCATTAGAAATTGGAGTCACTTCGAACAAATCGTTCTCAAACCCAGCAATTGCGTCCCTGACTCCGATGACTTTGTCTTTCTCTATGTCGGAGTGAGAGAATCTCTGCCCCATAGTCAGATTTCTTATCTCAACCTTGTCAGAATCGACAATGTTGAGCCTTATGCCCCCTAATGAGGACACAAGCGGGCCAGAGGAAATTGCAGAAGCTACGCTAACAGCAAGATTGGAACCTATCCCTCCGACTCCAATCAATGATATCCTAGTCTTTTTCTTCTTCATTCTCTCACTCCTTATTGGCCCCCGATGCAGATTTCTCCATCGGGGGTTTACGTATGTCCGTCGTCATTTGTGACCGAAATCACAGCCCACCGACAAGTCCAGGCACAATTCGCACGGTCCCAATGGTGTCCCAGTTTGCCTCAGCCAGCTCTGCTGGCTGGACCATCTGTCCATTTCCATTAAAGACCCACGAACCCTCGTTTTCAGCAACGGCTTCCAGAGTTTGATCCCTGGTCAACATTGCAGAGGTGTGGCCGAACCTATCGGCAATCTGTACCAGCGTAGTCGCTGAAGTCTCTATTGCACTCAAGTTCTGTCCTCCATTGTTTGTGGAACGCTCTCTGAACTATATGAAGCGAACAAGAATCCTCGAATAGGGGAAATCGGTAAACAAGATACTGCACCCCCTCACTAGGAAAAGACCTAATATTTTCCTGAGTTCGAGTGCACATGACTCAGGAGGGTCTCGCACCTAATGAGTTGGTCTCCAAAAGTAGCCAAATCATCCCCGTTACTGTCCCCGGGGGTTGTGGGAGGATAATCAAAAGCAAACTCTCCGAGAGGGACAGGATGAGTCAGAAACTAGGGGAAAAAGACATTCCCGAGGTTATCAATCGATGTGGTGATCATCTGAAAGATAGAATGCCAGGACTCTACATAGCCTGTGTGGAGTGCGCTGGTGACGTCAAAGAAGACCCACCGGCTTGATTTCCTCTGCCACCCCCATAATCCTCATTGGCATCGCGTCTAAATGGACGATCATTACCCTAGAGCTGCCATCATTCCTAATCCAAAACGGAGAATCCCATTCTACTGTCACGGCCCCGCCGTCTATATGGGAAACTCTGCCAACTGAGAATTGCAGATCTGAGGCGGCGTGAATAACTTCCCCAACTGCCAGGGTTCTGCTCTGAAATGGTGCCTTCAGTAAATTGAATTCGGAAATTTTGTGCCCTTCCAAGGCACCTTCCCCGGGAATGCAAATCATGCAACCCCTATGCAAGGACTGTTCCCGTAGGTTTCGCAGGGCGACTCCGACTCTGTCTCCCGTGATTGCAATTTCAACATCGTCATCCATCACCTGGAGAGACCTAACAACTCCGATGTCGGCAGCCGGCATCACCTCGACTTCATCGTGTTTTGAGACACTCCCAGACTGAACATAGCCAATAGCGACCAAACCAACTCCTTTGACGTTGAAATGCTGGTCAACCGGCAGAATAAGCGAAGCGGACTTCGACACTTCAATTGTCGATGACAACTCATCTTGAATCTCAAATAGACTGTCTCTGATGTCGTGCTCATCGACCCCTCCTTCTACGATCCCCCAGTCTCCCAGACCGGCTTGGTCAAGCATCATCCTAACTTGATCGGAGTCAATCCAACCCCCTTCTTCGGGAGAGATTATGGCACTCCCTCTGGAAATGCCAGAAACAGCCAGTGCAACCATCGCCTCTCCGATGGATGGACTCAATTCCCGAATCTCTAGCAATCCCGCCTTAGCCACATCGAGGACGCTAAGCATTGGCCTGATGCTCTCTGGGAACTTCAGGGGCCTTAGAAGGGAAATGACCCTGACTTCGCCGCCCCTGCTCTCTTTGTGGACATACGACTCTATGTCCCGAGTATCCCCTTTCTTGCCCAACTTCCTCGCCAAGTCTTCCGAACCGACTAGTGCGACGTTGAGTACAGGCATCGAATCACCTACGCCGAAAGGCCGAACTTCTCCATAGCCTGAACCATCAGGAAGTAACCCGTAACTGTACACGCCAGACCAGCGGCTAGAGCAGGGTAGAAGTCCCAGCTCCTGGACTCTATCAACCAGGGCATCACGATGAACATCAGCAGGGATGGGATCAGAAGCCAGACGATGTCCCTCGCGAATGCGGAGATCTCCAGTGCCGTCTGACCCTCGTGGAACATCATCATCATCGATAGTACGCTGACAATTGGAATCGATGCCAGCACTGCTGCCATCAGAGTGCTCCTCTCGGAGATCTGAGCTATTGAGAAGATAATCAGGGCGGTTAGGAGGATCTTGCCCGCATCGAAAGCCCAACCCATGGGTTCCGCTGGGAATTTACCCTTTAGTTCATTCAGTTTCACACACCCCTTCGACACCAATACATATGCGAATCCATGCGAGATGCCAGATGAAGGGCGACCGCAAAGAGTATCGTGACGGTGGCGAGATCGCTGTCGAAGACCCAGACGAACCGCTCGGCCTCCTCTCGAGTTGGATACGGGAAGCACGGGAAAGGGGGATCGTAGAGCCCAACACGATGACCCTAGCCACTGTAGATGCATCCGGTGCTCCTCGGAGTAGGATGGTCCTGTTGAAGTTCCTAGAGGGTGAGGAGATCGGCTTCTTCACGAACATGGAGAGCGACAAGTCCATTGAGATCAAATCGACACCAGCGGTTTCCGCGACCATCTGGTGGCCGGAGATGGAGAGGCAAGTCAGGATGGAGGGCACGGCTTACGAAATGAAGAGGCCTCAGGTTGAAGCGTACCACTCATCTAGGCCTAGGAAGAGCAGGATAGCTGCTTGGGCATCGGATCAGAGCCGCTCATTGGAATCCCGGGAGGAACTTATCAGGAAGTTCGAGGAGATGGAATGCGAGTTCGAGGGTACCGAGGTTCCCCTGCCACCGTTCTGGGGAGGGTTCAGAATCACCGTGGACCGCGTCGAGTACTGGTCGGGCAGGCCTAGCAGATTGCATGAGAGGGTCATTCTGACCAGGACAGGGGACTCGTGGTCACAGAGGAGACTCTACCCCTGACTGGGGTCCTTGATAGTGGAAATCTTCCACGTCATCGCTGAGATAATCACCGCTGCGAGAATGATATTCAACTCTGCGATCCTGTCAAGAGCCATTACCACTAAGAAGAACGAGGTCTGCAATGATAGCAGGGCCAGGTAGATTACCGGAGCGCCCCTCATCCTGTAGTCCATGAAGT
>CAYFGC010000051.1:0-10321 GCA_964342625.1 uncultured Candidatus Poseidoniales archaeon
GCCAAGCTTCTGTACGCATACGCAGAGGCTACGGTCCCGAAGCTCACCGTAGTCACCAGGAAGGCATACGGAGGGGCTTACCTCGCCATGAGTTGCAAGCACCTTGGCTCCGACTACAACGTGGCATGGCCCACCGGTGAGTTGGCGGTTATGGGGGCCGAGGGGGCAGTGAACATCATTCACAGGGCAGAGCTGGCCGAGTCGGATGACATCTCCGGGAGGCACGCAGAACTGGTTGACGAGTACAGGGAGAAGTTCGGTGACCCTTACGTAGCCGCCAGGCATGGGTGGCTTGACGATGTGATAGAGCCGTCCCAGACGAGGATGTGCCTAGTCAGGGCATTGAGGCCCCTCCTCTCGAAGAGGGAATTGGTGCTCCCCAAGAAGCACGGAAACATCCCCCTGTGACAATAAATGGTAATCACCAATAATATAGGATGTAGTTCCATGTAGTTTCATGGATGACAATGCCATGTACAAAATACCAAAGATTGACTTCTCGGAGCCAAGCCTGCTGGCTTTGGCACAATTGGGAATATTTTCTGTATTCACAATCTGGACTTTAGATGGAACTGGTGACAATGTTGCGACCTACATCTTGCCTCTTGCGACTGGGATGGGAGGATTGGCTCTTTTCCTCTCAGTCCCCAATTCAAGGATTGCCGTCACCGTGGGAATTCCCGCTCTGATGGTAGTCCTCTCCGTGATATTGGATCAGGGTGGGATGGCATTCTGGGCCATATTCATGGTCATCTTTTTTGGAGCCGCGAGTTACCTGCCAGCACTGGCACTCGGCGATGAGACGTTGGGATTAGATGATACGGATCGGATGAAGAGGATGGGGGGGCTTTGGATTCTCTTTGCCTTGCTTCTAATGTTCCTACTAGGCACCGCAGAGGGAGCTGTGGACGGGAAGTTTACCGATGAGGACAATGAGGGCAACGAGATCTTGGTTGAGCTAGACTCGGATGAGCAAATGATTGCACAGGGCGCTTTGGCGTTGGGACTGATTGGAGTCGTAGTTTTCCTAACAACAGGAGTCCTCGGCATGGAAGTTTCACAGTTGCGACCGTGGCATGGTGGAGTCTTGGTTTCTGGAGCACTGTGTATCACCGGTTACCTGTGGCATGTTTCAGGGGAGTTTGCTCCCGAGGATTATGGGATGATTCTGGCCTTCTGCGGGATTATGACTCTCGCCCCCTGTATTGCTTACAGGGAGTAGGGGCAATCCAAGAGCTCCGATTCATAGACGGGAAAGAAGCTCCGTTAGGTTGGGCAGATCGTCTTCCCTTGATGGGGCAAAGAAGGATTTCCATGCATGTAGGTGCTGGGCTGCCAGCATCATTACTGCGAAATCATCTGCTGATGCTCCCTTTGCATAGGAAACTGAGACTTGTATTTCACCCTCTAGTTCTGCTGATTCCCCCCCTGCGGGAGCGACGTCTAGATCGACTGCTAGGTCTGCTTGACCGTTTTCCAAGATTCTGCCATCCCATGGACCACTGGCCAGAGGCCTGCGACCAGTTTCTGGGATGAGAGAACCGCCTTCTGATGACCATGCCGATGCAATCGATCTAGCGGCAGATCCGCCCCCTCTGATTCGCAGAGTGGAGATGGACGGGTCCACGCCGATGAGCCTGGAGGCGGAAACGAACCCCAAGCCGTCTGTGTTTGTGCCGGACCAAGATCCCCCTGACCTCATCAGTTGGTTTACTGCATCCACGCCCCCGGGGCTCTTTACGCCCAGTTCGAATGGAGCCGAGTGCTTCAGAGGAGAGGTGCATGAAACCCATATGTCGCCCTTGATCCGAGAGGTCTTTTCCACGAAATCTTCTATGCTGCTGGACTCGACGTATATCTGGTGCGCCTCTATCCCCAGATATTCTCCGACAATCGAGAACATCCTGGGTGTGGGGGAATGGGAAATTGGGTTTCCTGCAATTCCCCATGACCCAGGACCAACCATGACCCTCGCAACTAGTGATTGCCGATGAAGGTTTCAAGAGCGTCGCTTCATGGAGAGTACCGGAGGATGTGGCAATGCGTCGTGTCAAAAGGCTGGACGAGGGTCTGAGACTGAGAGTTGAGAGTGAGGACGACCTGTGGGTTCTATCGCAGGTTTGCGGCACTGGCTGCTTGGTGGGTATGTTGTCACATCGGAGGGACTCGACCACCGGGACGAAGGAGGACGGGAGGGCGAAGAGTGCCGAGAGGAAGCCGATGTGGATTGTCCTGGAGTGCTCCGAGACAGCTTTCCAGCCATTCACGGACAACCTCAGGGTGCATGGCGTCATCAAGGAGGCCAAGATAGACATTGGCAGCCATCACACCCATGTCATATCTTCTGGGGACGAGGTAGAGTTGACTCGTGAGGGGGGCCTTTCGAAGTCAGACTCGTCTCTGATCAAAGAGGCCATCTCTTCTGGAAGCAGGGCTCGTTCCGGGCTGATAGTTGTGGAGAACGACGAGGTTCTGATCTTCGAAGTCGCCACACATGGCATTAGGGACGTGTCGCAGTTCAACATGAGGGGAGGGGGGAAGAGGACAGGGGACTCGTCTTCAGTTAGCAAGGAGTTCTTCGAGAAGGTCTCCAAGGAGACGCGGATGGTCTTCCCGGATGAGATGCCCTTGATCATCTGCGGGCCAGGGATGGCTAGGGAAGGATTTGAGAAACTGTTGAGGGGACTTGGGGCTGGAAACAGGATCGTCAATGCACCGACCTCAATTGGTGGTAGGGCTGCAGCGAACGAGGTTCTAGCAGATGGTTTGGCCGACTCTCTGTTGGGGGAGCATGCTATAGTGGAGCAGGTTCGAGCAATAGAGGAGGGTCTGAAGAGAATCTCGATGGATGGTGCTGTCACCTATGGCATGCAGATGATCTCGGATGCAGCTTCACAAGGAGCTGTGGAAACACTGGTCGTCGAGGCCGGTCTTCTTCGAACTGGAGAAGGATCATCTGGCTGGGAGAAGATCGCGGAAGCGATCGAGTCCTCGAGCGGGAAGGTGATTCAGGCTTCGACAGAGCACGATGCGGGCAAGCAGCTCGAAGGCATGGGTGGTGCAATCGCCCTACTGAGATGGAAGTTGGAGTAGGCAACCCTCTTCAGCGACATGCAGAGGGAGATGCATGGCCGGGCCTCCCGTGAGGATGGTTGGATTGGGACTCCCAGACAGGAGCGACTGCGCATCTGCTATCTTGGAGAGATCGATAGAACTCGGGGCTGATGGCCAATTCATAATCGAACGAAGCGAGATTAGCGAATTCGACCAGGGCCTAATAGACTGGCGGGGTATTCTCGATTCGAAGCACTGGCTCGTGCTATCTTCGTCCTTCCCCCTTGAAGGGAAGTCTATGAAATGGGCTTGGGGTTCATCCCTCACATTCGCCGAGCTAGAGGGATGCAAGACTGTCATGGTAGTAGATGTACCCGGAGACTCGGGTCGTCTAGAAGAGGCATGGGGATCAGTGATTGAGCGAATCAGACAGATTCACCTGCTCTTCATAGCACCTAAGGCAATGAAGACCCTAGCGGAATTAGAGGGCATCGAAGAAGGCATGCTACTGGGAGAAATCAGGAGCAGGGGACTTGTTCCGATAGTATGCTCATACGATCCAGAGAAGGGGGTCGCTAGTGTCTCCCACGCACTGGGGCAAGAAATCGTCGAGGATTGCAAGGAAGATGGTTTCGAAAGATGGCTCGCAGGATTCCTATGCGAGCTCCCCCAATCTGGCTCTGGAGCGTCTGGAATCGCTTCTGCGGCTGGGTCCGTATCGGGCTAATCCTGCTTCTAGCCAAGTCACCACCTGAAACCCCTTTTGAAGGGGCACCCGTTCGGCCCGACCCGCGAGGCCAAAGGGATGCCACTCAAACTAGGGCCTGCAGGAGTTCCCCTCTCTTGCAAGGGCCGGACAATTGTCGAGGGGATGGATGACATCACCGTATTGGGATTGGATGCGATGGAGGTTCAGACAGTTCGAACAATCCAGCCTCAGCACTTCGATCAATACTGGCAGGCTGGCATCCTATCGTGGAAGTCTGACTTCGAGATGAACATGCATGGCCCTTACTACGCAGAGTTACTGGGGAACAAGAGGGAGAGGAACAGGACCCTCTCGAAGATGGAGACGAGCCTACAGGCTGGCAAGATAATCAATGCTAGGCACCTTACATTCCACGTAGGACCATATGGTGAGTACGATCCGGGCACCGAGGCGAACGAACAGGTCGCAAACGTGATGTCGGGAATTGTAGAGAGGGTCAGAGAGGTATGGGGGGTCGAGGGTGAGGAGGAGGATTACGCCGCCTTCCCATGGGTCCACGAGTCGGAACCGTCACTGGTTGGGATTGAGACCTCTGGAAGGCAGGAGCTTTGGGGTACAGTCGAGGAGGTTCTGGAAGTGTGCAACCACGTGGAAGGAACTGTGCCCGTATTGAATATGGGTCACATCCACGCTCGGGGGCATGGCAGGCTAAGGACTAGTGAAGATTACGCGGAGCTATTCGACCAAGCCAGGGAAACCTACGGCGGATCGACTTTCTACTGCCACTTCGCGGGAGTCGAGCACAGGATGGGGAACGCACTTCACTACACCCAGATCAAGAAGTCTGACCTGAAGTTCGAGCCCTTCGCAGAGTACCTGGCGGAGGAGGGTGATTGGATGGACATCACGATAATCTCTGATTCTCCCCTTCTAGAGCACGATGCAATGTACATGCTCCAGCACTATGACAAGGCAAGGCAACGCCTGCTAGAGATCAGGGCCCGTGACGAGCGAAGGGCGAAGCTTGCTGCCCAGCAGGGAATCGATCCTGAGGAGTTGAAGAAGAGGGAAGAGGAGGCTGCGGCTGCTAGGAAGAACCAATTGACTGGGGATGATGAGCCGGCAAAGAAGGTCCCGACAAAGAAGGCCGTCACAAAGGGCAAGGGTGGCAAGTCGGGCGGGATGATTTCGTTCGACGAGGCTACGGACGAGGATGATGTGTTCTAGTCATAGTGACCTCAATCAGCAGTCTAGTTCAATAACCTGTTTTGGGAGCAGGGGTTCATGGCGACAGGAACTGTGAAGTGGTTCAACTATGTGAAAGGATTTGGTTTCATTGGGCGGGAAGAAGGTGATGACCTCTTCGTCCATACTACCGAAGTAGAGGGAAGGATTGGCGAGGGAGACCTAGTCGAATTCGAGGTTGGGGACAGCCCCAAGGGACCAAATGCAATCAACGTCAGAAAAATCGGCGATGCAGAAGAAGAGTGAATCGATTCCTCCAGAGCATAGATGCTCGCGAGTTTTCCCGTCACTCTTCCTCGGAAATATTCCTCTTCTCCCAATTCAGCACTATAGCACCGTTGCTACTGATTCCAAGCACTGGTGACCACTTGCTGAAGTCGACGCTATTGTTTGCGGAAATCATCGCTCTTAGATTGGAAATCAGAGGAGGATCCAGTCTGATTCCGAAGGGGGCCGTGTCCGATGCGAATAGAGGAGACGGTTGACTAGCCAAAACTGGTTCTGGCTGGGATTCTTCCTCCTGGACTGGGGCATCAATTTCCTCCGAGCTATCGGACGATTCTGAAGGCTCCGGATCGAGGAGGTCATCCTTGTCCATCAGAGGAGCTTCGGGCTCGGGGTCCGGGACACCAACCTCGGAGACGAAGGGGGTGGCGCCCTCGATTGTGCTACCGATCTCTAGCCCCCCACGAGAAGCATAGAGGACCGCTTGGCCGATCAGGGTCAGGGCCGCTAGAAAAAGCATGAGGACCAAAGTCAGTTCACCCTGGTCGAGGCCCGCGTATATCAGGCCAGATGGCATGCCGACGAGGCTTATCATACGCCTCCAACCGTGGTCGCGACTGAAGCCTACGACGACGTGATGGAGAGACAGGACAACAATAGAAATTCCGAATGCTATCTCGAAGTCTATGAAATTGGAGTAGATCAGCATCGCAACTAGGAAAAAGGCAGAACCGAACAGTCCGAAGTCCTTCTCGATGTCGAATGAATCATCTTCAGATACCTCAGACGTTATCGTCATCATTTCCCCAGGGGCATATGGGTCCTTCCTAGACCAAGAGATGTACACCATGGCCATTCCGATAACAATGGGCCAAAGTAGCGCGTTGTCGGGATGAATGGTTGAGAAATCTTCGTCGATCCAAAACAAAAGCGTCACAGACTGCACGAAGACAGAGCCGTGAAGGAGAATCGGAATCCTGTTCCTGAGACCGTCCCAGGCTGCCAACAGGGCTGAGATGAATGGAAGGGCGCCGGTGATCGCTCCTGAAAGCAAGAAGAACGAGTAGCCATATACGCGCGAAACTGATCCTGCGTAGTCAAAGAACTGCGCTTGTTCCGGTGCCTCGTCTCGAACGGCATTTTTCAGCAAGACCCCCTTCTGCAGTAGAGCGTACTGGAAAAATCCGATCAATCCTCCAATCACCCTTGCGAATTCGTGCTCGATGGATCCATCTCCCAGATAGTCGAAAAGCTGTAATGATGCCCAGAACCAAGCTAGCGGAGATACCCAGAACCAAAGGACGACGCCATTCTTCCAAGCCGCATATGTGAGTACAGCCACGATCATTATCGGCGCAGTTCTTGGGTCTGGAAGGAGGAAGGCGATTCCCAGTAGCAAAGCCAATGCGGGTCCGAAGAGTTGCTCTGAGCCATATCTTGACCCATCCTCGCGTGCCTTCTCGTTGGGAAGGTAGAATGCAACTGCAGCTGGGATGGAGAACAGGAGGATGGAAGCCCACCTTGGGGTTTCGATGAGCAGGACATCGGTGTGCCCTCCCAAGTAAGGCAATCCTGACATGATGTGCCAAATGACGTCGTTAGCATCGTGGTTTGAGTCGAAGAAGGAAGCGTAGATTACAGCGAATATCGGCAGGCTTGAAAGCACCGGGGTGGAAACGTGCTTCGCTGCTCTCTGAACGGCGATTGCGAATACCGGAATGGCGAGTAGTCCGCCGGAAGTGTCGGTCAGACCAATGATCAGCAGGATAGACAGCGTCAGAGTCCCGAAGTTTCGTGCCTCCTGGGAGAGGTCGAGCAGGGTTTTCAGGCGGAAGTTTACTATCAACGGGGCAGCGATGATCAATAGATCCCTGGTTGAGCGTGCAAGGATGTCGGCACCCTCATCTGAAATGATCACAGCAGAAACCAGGGAGACGATGGACAGGTATGAGATTCCAATGAGCCTCTCCAAAGGCGTAGTGTGGAAGGCAGCACCTCCCTCGAATGCCAGAAGGGCGACGGCCAAGGCAGTGCATGCAAGAGTCATCCTGACCGCATCCGTAGGCGAAGTTGAGAACTCGCTCGAGTCGATGTTGCACATCAGGAAGACAAGTATCAGGAAGAGGATGGCTGCCATCTCGGGCCTCAAAGACAGGCTCTCTCCCTCTTTCCTCCACCTATGGCAAATCGCGAACAGCCCGATGGCCGCTACTAGCGGGAGGGCTCTAGAAGCAACTTCATCTGAAGATAAATCAAATGACGAGAAGAATGTTGAGAGAACAACTGGCGAGACTATCAAGGTCATGAATGCTATCTCGGTGCCCCAATCAAGTTGGCTTTCCTCACTTTCAGACCTGTTTCTAAGGAATGTGTTCAGCTGATAGAGGGTCGCAACTAGGATTATTACAACAAAGAGAATGTGTGCCTCCTCGATAAGATCCACATTGAAGGATGCCAACAAGAGAAGTACGGAGGGACCCTCGTAGAACCTAAGCCTACCTCTGGACTGGGCCCATATGCCAAGTGCTAGGACCGCTGGGAAAAGTACCAGAGAAAGTCCGTCGATGACGCTTAGGTTTAGTCCTCCGACTTCTAGGATATTGCCATTGGTATCGTCTGCCCCGATAAACGAGGAAACCGTCCATGAGGCGACCATGGCGACATATGTGGATCTGACTACCCAGTCCCTGGCCTGCGGGTGAGTCTCCAGATAGACAAAGGCAGAGACTCCCACGAACCATGCAACCATTGCTGCCTCGTCGGAGAGCAAGGCCAGTGCAAGGGCCAGGCCGACCGGCATTGCTGGGGTTCTCTGCATGGTGGTCGGAGCGAACCAGCCCACGAGAAGTGCGACCCAAAGCCAGAAGGTCAGTCCGAATGGCTGCTGGGAAAGCGTCTGTCCCGCGATGACGAAATGCGTACCGTCGGCTGCGATAATCTGGCAGAATAGGATAGCAGCGACTACCGCTCCGGAGCCGTTCTCTATCATTCTCTTGGAGAGGCTTCGATCGGTGGCCGTGATGCCAACTAGTACAACAGCGGGCACCAGGAGGCTGGCGTGCTCGGTCTCCCCCCATGAGCTCAGGGACATGAAGATCGGGAGACCTACTGCTGCACCCGAGGCGAGGAGGTAGAGGATGGCCCTGTCTAGTCTGAGTGAATACAGGATGGCTGATCCGGTAAGAAGCACGACTGAGATTGTGATGAATTCCTCCAACTCCCCTCTGGAGTATTCTAGCCATATCTTGACCCCACTGAAAACCACGGCCAAGGGGGCTAGCACCACCACAGTCCTTGGGAGGGTCCCGAGCGAGTGCCTCCTGATTGAGAAGGTGCTGATCTCCATCACCAGAAGAATCGCCGCAGTCTGCAGCGCCGCTAGCCAGACTGGCATCCAAACCTCCCCTTCTTGGACTTGTATCCACCCCATCACCTCTGGTCCCGCGTAGAATACAGCGAATCGAGATAGCCACACTGCTGAGAGGGATCCCATCAGAACCGCTATGGCCCCTCCGTACTCCTCTATCGGGTTCTCCACCCTTTCTTTCCCGTATTGATGCCTGAACCACTCGTGCATGCCAATCACGGAAACTGCCGTGGCACCGGTAATGACTCCCAAGGTCAGGAACGAGTAGTCGTCGGTCACATTTACTACGGTGACGTAGTATATCGCATAGGCCAGCATTAGCCCGCCTGCGACTAGGGATGCGTATAATCCGATGATAGATGCATCGTAATCTGAACGTAGGACTGTATTTTGTGGGCTCTGACTCATGGCCTTTCTTGTGTCGAGGGGGCTTTCTACTTAGTGCCGGAACGGAGTATCTTCACTGCCCCTTATACTAGGAAGGCTTGAAGTCATGACTGTGCTGGCCGGGATGCTACGGGACTGTAGCTCAGCTGGGAGAGCGCCGCACTGAAGATGCGGAGGCCGCTGGTTCAAGTCCGGCCAGTCCCACCATCAACTTGCATCCGAGAGGATGTCTGTCTGTAGTTTGTGCAATTCGGAAATTCCGTTCTCCGCCGCATCGATTAGTGAATCCAGTTCCCCCCTAGAGTAGGTCGCCTCCTCGCCAGTTCCTTGGACCTCTACGAATTCGCCAGCACTTGTCATAACGACGTTCATGTCCACATCCGCATTGCTGTCCAGGATGTAATCGAGGTCTGTCCAAACCTGTCCTTCAACCATGCCCACGCTGATGGCGGCCACATCGTTTGGCATCACGGACATCTCGTGGGAATCCTTCTCTTTCTGGGTAAGTGGTTCATTCTTTGTCCCATTCCTAATCTCCTCCCTAGTCAGCCTCTTCTCCTTCGGAAGGCAGTCGCCAGTGGCGATTAGTCGCCTCACTGCTAGCCTGAGTGCGATATTTGCAGCCGTGATGGATGCGCATCTCGTCCCCCCATCCGCATTCAGTATGTCGCAGTCAACGGTAAGGGCGACTGGTCCTAGTTGCTCCAGGTCGACAGCGCCCCTAAGGGATCTTGCCACTAGTCTCTCAATCTCCATCGTCCTGCCTTTGGCCCCGCTCCTTTCCCTGCGGAACCTAGTATCCGTAGAACCTGGCAAAAGGGAGTACTCGGCATGAACCCAGCCCCTATCGGAATCCCTTGGGAACCATCGTGGGAGGGATGGAGCCTTGGTTACGCAAACCAATACCTGCGTATTGCCCTGGTGATAGAGGATAGATGCTAGGGCATTGGGAGTGAAGTCTAGCTTTACCTCGATTTCTCGGATCTCATCATTTGCTCTGCCGGTACTGCCCACGCCCGTCTTCATCTTCGCCATGACTCTCCGAAACCAGTTCCTCGGATGAATCATTCGCGTCGCGCGTGAGGCGGTCGGAATGATTCCACCACCTCGGAATCGGTGGTAACGTAGGGCCCCCCAATCAAATCGACACAGTAAGGCACGGCTGCAAAAATCGAGTCAAGAATCTCTCTGATCGATCTTGGAGATCCGGGGAGGTTGATCACCAATGAGGAGCCCCTTACTCCGGCTGTCTGCCTTGAGAGCATCGCAGTGGGAACATAAGTCATCGAAATCGCACGCATCTGCTCACCGAAACCGGGCAGCATCCTATCGCA
>CAYFGC010000052.1:0-10184 GCA_964342625.1 uncultured Candidatus Poseidoniales archaeon
AAGTCATCGAAATCGCACGCATCTGCTCACCGAAACCGGGCAGCATCCTATCGCAGACGGACTCGGTAGCCTCGGGCGTTACATCTCTCGGAGACGGGCCAGTACCCCCTGTGGTGACTACGACAGAGCACCCGTGATTGTCTATGAGATCTATTATGGCCTCCTCGATGGCTTCCTTTTCATCTGCTACAAGCCTCCTGATGACTTTCCAAGGAGATGTCACAGCTTCTTGAAGGAATGACTCGATGGCCGGGCCACTGAGGTCCTCGTATTCTCCCGCACTAGCTCTGTCAGATGCAGTCAGAACTCCGAAATAGCACAGTTCAGAGCCTCCCATTGATAGCTCGTAGGGGCATCCAGAGAAAACGCCGTCGGTAAACCTGTAGTGTAATGCGCACGTTCAAAGACCGCCGATTCGAACAGCCATCTCCGGAGGTAATGAGGTGCCGAGTCTTCCCCAACACGCACTGACAATCGTTTCCCTAGTAACGACGTTTCAGGTGCATCTTTGGCCAAATGAATCGTTGGTTGATATAGTCTCGTCGCCCAATCTCTGATACGGGTGATAGACATGAGTGACCAGACGAAATATGCAAATCAGATAGCAGTAGTAAAGCAAGAGTGCCCAGATGCCGATGAAAGTGAGATAGGGAAGGAGTTTGCTAGGTATGAAGAGGACTTCCTGATTCCTCCCGAGGATGCATTGAGGTCCGTCATAAGGAAGTTCCAAGTTTCCACTGGCGTTGAGGTATCGGCCAATACTTCTGCACCAATTCGTGAAGAGAAGAAGGTCGGAAGATTCTCAGAATTGGATGCCGAAGACAGGAATGTTACAATCGAAGTGGCGGTTGTTTCCTACACACCAAGGACCCAGATGGTAAGGGGCGAAGAGAAGCAGATTGCTTTCGGGTGGATAGAAGACAACCCTCATGAAGCTAGCTCTGAAAGGGTTCGCTGGGACTACAAAGACTGGGGGAACAAAGGGGAGTCGATGGTTCCTGGTTCGGTCGTGAGACTCGAGGGAGTCTCAGTTAACGAATGGAACGGTAAGAGATCCCTCAATATCAATAGGACGACAAGGGTAACTGTTGTGAAGGAGGGTGGTGGTACTGCCCCCCCAACTGGCAATGAGCCCCTAACTATTGCTAGGGCTTCTGAAGTGGAAGGTTTCGTGAATATAGTAGGGAGAGTCATGTCTGCAAAGCCTGATGTCATAGTAAGGAAAGACGGAAGTGGCGAGATTCCCATAGTAAGAGGTAAGATTGCTGATGATTCGGGGAGCATTGGTTTCCTTTCGTGGAAAGAGTTCGAGCATGAAGAAGGGTCTTTGGTCAAGATTGTGGGGGCGTCTGTGAGGAAATTTCGTGAAACCCCGGAGATTCAAATCAATGATGGCACTGTAATAGAGACGTATCGCGATACAGCATTTCCAGATATGGCCGAATTAGTTGAGTCTGAGAAGGTAAGTATTGCCGATTTAAGGAATGGAATGAGAGACGTCTCGATAACCTTGCAGATCGAGAATTGGGCTCAAAGGACGTTCGAGTCTCAGGATGGCAGTTCAAGAGTTGTGAGGAGTGGGGATGTGATGGATCCAACGGGCAGATGTAGGCTCACTGCTTGGTGTGATTTCGATCCAAAACCTGGAGATTCTATTAGAATTGAAGGAGGCAGGGTACAGTTCTGGCAGGGCTCTCCAGATTTGGTAATAGATGATTTAGAGCAGGTCTCAAGTCTTTCCGAATCCCCATGGGAAAAGATTGATCCGGAGAATCATTGGGTCGAGGTTGGTCTGACAGAAATTACCCAGGGTGGTTCTCGAAGGGGAATCTCAACTTCGGGAACCATTGTCGCGATTAACAGCGGTTCGGGGATTATTGAGAGATGCCCAGAATGCAGAAGAATGTTGAGAGATGGTTCTTGCACAGAGCACGGGGCCCAACGAGGAGAAGAGGACCTGCGACTTCGTTTTGTATTGGATGACGGTGTTTCGAATGCAAACTTATTCCTCGGCAAGGAGCCTGCTGAGGAGTTCCTTGGAATGGGGATGGATGAAATCAAGAGCGAGATCTCGAGTATAGGCAAAGAAGTGTTTGTTTCCAATCTTAGAAGACGCGTTTTAGCCCGGAAAATGGCAGTCCAAGGCAGGTGTGCGGTTGACGGGCAGGGTGCAATGTTGTTTGCCGACAAGGTAGAGTTAGTGGAACCGAAACCTGCTGAAGAAGCCGAAAGAGTGATGCAAAAATGGGAGGTGGTTCTTTGATTTCCGGCGATGGGGGTAGGAGGGCAAGACAGAGTGCCGTTCGAATTTTTGCACAGGAATACTCAGAGTCTTCATTGATTGAGAGAGGGGTCGGCGAATACGACCCAAGTTTTGTTATCACCAAATTAGGTGCCAAGGTGAATAGATGCCTCGTATGTGGAGGACTAGAGAGAATGGAGAGGAGAGACGGTGATTCCGGACCATTCTACAGGGGCCAGGTCAGAGACCCTTCAGGCACCCATTACTTCGATGTAGCCCCATTCCAACCTGAACTACATCCCGATGCTGAAGAGTTGTTGGCGAGATTCGAGACAGGGGATTCTGTCCTAGTTTCAATAGTGGGTAGGCAAAAGTCGAACGAGTCCGAAGATGGCGGCATTTTTACCTCAATTAGGGCTGAGAGTTTCACTGAAATAGATCTCGAAGCCTACAAGTCATGGCTAGTTGAGGCTGCTGATGCTACTTTGAGGCGACTGGAAGCATATGCATCATCACAAGGAGCAGAATTGACCGAAGATGGTTTGCGGGTTGTAGGGGTTCCGAATGATCTTGTTTCTGGTATGGTGAAGTCCCGTGAGCATTATTCTGAATTTGACACAGAGGCTTACCGGGTTTGGATTCTCAAAGCCTTTTCAAGAGCCCTTGGAAGGGCAGAAGAAACACCAGAAGTATCAATCGGAAATGATTCCGGGGCAGATGATTCTGAAGCTGTTCAGTCGAAAGAAGGTGCTGATCCAAGAGACGTCATATTGGGGATTATGAGTTCCAATGGAGGGGACTTAGTTGGATACGACGACCTCGTTGCGGCGTGCATTTCGGCTGGCTCCTCTGGAGAGGCAGCAGAAGATGCAATTGAGCACCTCAGGGACGTCACTATGGAAATATCAGAGCCCAGATTCGGTTTCTTCTCTAGTTCCTCGTGATTCTTGCCTATTCACTGTTTGAGTCTAGCGAGGATAGTTTTGACCTGATTCTACCTATAGTTGACTCAGTGTCCTCAACCAATGGTTTGCTTTCCCCGCCTGAGACAATTGCTGCACCCTTCACTTCAGCGATGTTGGTCGCCACCATTAGTAGGCGATGCCTGACAAATTTCTCGTCAATTGGCCAACCCCTTCTGTCGGCTAGTCTCAGTAGAAGGTCCCTCTCAGAATCGCCCCATGAGCCTCCGTGGCCTCTGAGAATGGTCCCGACCATCCTCTCCAAATCGCTCACTCGGGCATGAATAGTCAGAATATCCCCCTGGACGTTAGTCGGTTGATTGTCCAAACCGATCAATAATGAGTCGCTGGCATCCTCCAGCAAGGCTTCTGCAGGGACTGCATGGAATTCCTCCATGTCAATATCTAGTGTTGCCTTCTCTTCCACCTTAATTTCTGGTTCTGGTTCTTTGAACATCGATGTCTGGAGGCCGTTCCTCCTCAGACTTCGCTTGATCCTGCCCCACCCTTTCATCTGACTTGTCAGCACCCCAGCCACCCTCCCCATCAGAACAGTCCGGTTACCAGTAAGATCCAACTCAAGCTTCTTGCACATCTCATGCAAGTCGTCCCTATTCATCTCGGCCAGATTCTCTATCGTCATCCTTCGTGAGTCGAAATTCAGATGCAACCATAGTCGTTGCCTCCTCTCCTTATGGGAGCCCGAAGACTTGATCCCGAAGATCTTCAGAACATCCCCCATTTCCTTGTGGGACATGGATTGTATCCCTTCCCAAGAAAGATCAAGTTCAGAGAGGATCTGGTTGCTGATCAGTCGGGCTCGGAGGACCTCGACTGATCCGGACTTAGAAATCCCTGAGTCCTCCGCCCTCTGTCTCAGATTCTGAAGACGCTCCGTGTAGAGGGAGTTCAGTAAATTGGAGTCCACCCTCATGATCACAATGGCTCCTCGAGAGGGTTCCTTAGTTATCGGTTGCCCCAAACCAAGAGAGTAAGTGGCGATTTGGAGGGCTGACGGGGTTTACGGTTGCTACTCTGGGAGGAACGGGGGTGCATCCTCGTCGGTCGGGTGGTCACGGGGGACATTCCTGGTGGATTCATTGACCAGGTTCCCCCAATCCATGAGCAACGCGATTACTGCGCGCTGATACTCGCTGATTGCCACTAGCCTCTCCAATGATAGCGTCCTTCTACCATCCTTGGAAAGGGTCTCCATGCGTATCTCAACCCTGACCTCATCATGGTAAATCTCCCCGTCTGGATCGTGACAGGATTGCTCCAGAACCAAGTCGCGGTTCGCCTCCGCCTGCCTGAGGATAGCTCCGACCTGCCTGTGCCTGACCTCCAAACCGATGATGTCGTGCATCGAGTTGTCCAAGTCACCCATAATCCTGCTCTGGACCCAAAGGGAGGTGTTTCCCTCTGGTTCCGTTAGTTTTGCCGCTATTCGACTCGGGAACCCTATTCGTGAAACGACTGCGATCAAGTCAGAAAAAGCAGGGGAGACAAAATGAGGTGAGCCTCTCTCATTGGGCTGGGATATCAGGGTGTGCCTCCTCTCGGTCTGGTTTGTCGCGTCGTACTCTCCCCTGGAAATGACGAATCCATCGATTTCCCCTTTCTCCAGAAGTTCGGCAAGCAGGATAGGTAGAACATTTGGGTCTTCAGGTGGCACAAATCCAGGAGCCAGGTTCCCCAGTTCCTCGGAGGAGACTGCCTGCAGATCTGGCCTGGCCCTGAGAAGTTGCCTTCGGACCAAACCTGAATCCGAGACAATTATTGCCGACTTGGGCTGGTACATCAGACGATCTGATGAGACCAGAACCAGACTTGGTCGCCTAGGGGTTCTGGCTCCGATTACCTGACAGCCTCTATCAGAAATCAGCCCTTCTCTTCCGAAAATCTCTGTAGCTGGAAATGCCAAAAGATCCAGATTCCCGTCTGAAAGTGATTTAATCCCAGATTCGAAATCCTTGACTGTGGTTACGGAATGCTCGATATCCTCTGAGTCGGATGATTCGAGATGTGCTGATATCTGAGAAGACACTTGGTAAGAAGGAGAGTCCAGAGTTCCAACAACTATCCGGTTTTCCATCGCATCCACCTCAAGGGGGGGGCACGCCTTGTGCCCATTCTGAGCGGCGTGCGCACCCGTTGATATATGCGACCCCTAGGCTGAAGACATCATGGAAGCGGAGAAAATTGGTTCAATGACCCTAGATTCCATCAAGAACTTCGTCGAGGATTCCATAGAAGAATTGGTCCTGGAAAAAATGAGTTCACCTCTCGACAAACCAGTGATGTCCATCGCTAGTGACGTCCTGCTGGGTGGGGGGAAGAGGTACCGCCCCATTCTGGTCATACTTTCCTACAAGGCTGCAGGTGGAGATGACCACAAAGAAGCATTAGACCTAGCCCTATCATCTGAGTTAATTCACACCGCTACACTAGTGCATGACGATGTTTACGATCAATCAAAAATGAGGCGTGGTAAACCGACAATACACTCAACCCATGGGACCTCGCATGCGATTATCTCTGGGGATTACCTATTCACTTTGGGCTTCGAATTCGGGGCCAAGTACGATGAAAAAGTAGTCGGAAGGGTGAGAGACGCATGCGCGGGAATAGCATCTGGCGAGATACTACAGTTCGAGCACATACATGACCTCAACACCAGACCGGAGGACTACTACGCAATTATCGATGGAAAGACTGCTGGTCCATTCGCAGCAGGGTGCTCCAGTGCAGCGATGATTGCAGGTTCAAGCGAGGAGATTTCCGATGCATTGTGGGGCTACGGAATGGAGTTGGGCAGGGCCTTCCAGCTTGTTGATGACATTCTGGACTTAGTCGGAGATGATCTAATCGGAAAACCACGCGGAACGGATGTCCATGAGGGGAAAATGACTCTGCCCATCATCTACGCTCTAACGATGCTACATGGAACCGATAGGGATCAACTAAAGGATGTGCTGACAAACTTCGGAGATGACCGGCTTCATGAGTTAGTCGAACTACTGGAGCAGGCTGGTTCATTCGAATATGCGAAATTGCTTGTTTCGAACCATGTGGAGAGGGCGTTGGAACACATAGAAAGACTCCCGGATTCAATGGAGAAGGAAATGCTAACCGAGATCGCTTTGATCTCGGAGTCCAGAACAAACTAACGGAGGTGCTCCCCCTGGACGAGGAGAAATACTGGGATGCGATAATCATCGGCGGTGGTCCGGCTGGAAGCACCGTTGCAAGATATGCAGCAGAGGGAGGTTTGAGTGTCTTGGTTATTGATGCCAGAGACCCAATTGGCTCGCCACTCCAATGTGGAGAATTGGTTCCCACTAATGAGGAAATGAAGCGGCTGTGCCCACTGGTTCCTGAAATGGATGACCTGTTCAGAACTCCTGAGAGTGCAATCTCGAAGATCTGTAAGAAAATGAGAATCGTCAAGCCAAATGGAAGAGGCATGGACTTCAATTTCGAAGGCATGGTTCTGGACAGGGTCGCGCACGATGAGGCGTTAGTCGAGCTTGCACGTTCGAGGGGCGCAGATTACCTAGTGGGAAAACGTGTCAAGCGTGTCGAGGGAGATACTGTGGCCCTATCCAATGGAGAAACTATCAGGGGGAGGGTGATTGTGGGTGCAGGCGGTCACAATGACCCGATTAGAAAGAGGCATTGGGATGAGAGGTCCCTGAACATCCCTGTCAAATTCGCCCTCAAGAATGGAGAGCATTCCGACGCTCTAGAATTACACTTTGGATCCGTAGCTCCAGGAGGTTATGCATGGGTATTCCCAAAGGACTCGGGTTCGAACATTGGATTGGGGATACAGAGGGGAATGTCAAGAGGGAGGAGCCTGGAAGAATATGCAAACAATTTCATCGAACGCTTCGAAGGAGAAGAGTCTTTCCGAGGGGCTGGATATCTGCCGATGTCAGGCACTATTCGTACGTTCGTTAAGGGAAATTACCTGCTAGTGGGAGATTCTGCAGGGATGGTTCTCCCATCAAACGGAGCAGGGATAACCATAGCTATGATTGGCGGCAGGATTGCAGGCCAGGTGATTTCAGAGCACGTCAATAACGGCGTGGATCTGAAAGAATATGAGAAGAGATGGGAGTCCCAGATGGGCAATGTTATGAGAAACTCAAAGAGGTCTTTTGCCATAGGAAGCATGATGTTCAGATTTCCCGATTGGATACTGAATATTGCATTCAACCCACTGACGAAGGGGATGATTTGGAGGGCTGTGACCTGTAGGAGATTATTCTGGCTTTTCTAAGGGGCGCGAGCTGACCAGATCGTCGCCATTCCTGGGAATATTACTCGGGCCTTGACGTCTACGAACCCGACCTCCTTCAACATCGAAACATAATCCCTAGTTGTTCCAAATTCGGAGTAAGTCTTAGTGAGCCACTTCCAGGGGTGGTCTCTCTGACCGCATACCACTCTGGCATATGCCCCTACCCAGACCCTCATCCACAGGGTCCCCAGAAAGCCGTGAACACGATTCATCTTGGCGGGATCTACGATGATTATGGGGGAACCTGGCCTTAGGACCCTTAGTGATTCAGAGAGGCCGGCTTTCTTGTCGTACCAATCCCTGAATGAGAACAATGAACATAGGGCGTCAAAGGAGTCGTCATCGAAAGGGAGATCTTCTGCGGTCCCCTCGACAAAAATTGCCGGATCATCGCCCCTATCTAGACGGGCGTAGTTCACTCTTTCCTCGGCCGTAGCGAGCATCTCCGGAATAGGGTCGAGGCAAACCAAATCCCTCCCAATTATATCCTCTGCAAAGCTTCCTGGGCCACATCCAACCTCCAGGATTTTCCCTTCCGGGAGCATGTCCCTCACGATTCGACGCCATCTTGAGACCTGTCCCAATGTAGCGAAGCGGTTTATACGGTCATAGACAGGGATTGTAGCCAATAGGTTTCTTTGGAGTTCGTCCCAATCATCGGCACCCATTCCCTGCGCGTCCATGATAGTAGTCACGAAGAATGCCGTATTTGGAAGGTTCCCGAGAGGGTTCATTGACGAGGTCAAACTAGTGGAATGCGCGAGGTTATCATCATAAACTCCTCAACGGTCGCCGAATGCACCGTAGGTGCATAGAATGGGACGAGAAGAGGTTCTACGAGCAATAAGGAAAGCTGAGAGCGAGGCGGAGGAAACTATAGCCGAGGCAGAGTCAAAGGCAGCAGAGATTGTTTCCAAGGCTAGACTGACTGCTACTGAGATAATCCAAGCAGGAAGATCTGACTCTGAGGCCAATGCCCAGACTATGATTTCGGAAGCAAGAAGTGCTGCCGAGAGTGAGGCGCAGAAGGTTTCCAAAGAAGGGGACTCGAATATCGGTTCAATCCACGACGGTGGAGAAGGTAGTAGGGAAGATGCGGTTAACGCGGTTCTAGATGCCTTTAGGTCCTGAAATTCCAGAGGAATTAGATGTCACAAGTAAATACTCAGCAGATGGGCCGAATGGTTGCTGCTGGGAACAAGGGTGATCTGGGACAAGCAGTAGACATCCTTGCTCGTCTGGGGGCCTTACACATTATCGATTACGATGGCAGCGAAGATGGTTTCTCACTTGGTTCTCCGGAGGAAGGGTCTGAGGATGTTGGTCGCGAACTAATCAAGGCAAGAGCAGCCGCTTCGGTAGTGGAGGCAGCGGGCCCGGTAAAGCCAGTTCCAGCAGGCCCAGTTAGGGAGTCCCTCAAGGGTGACCTCACCTCCAAGATTGAACAGGTTCTCTCAGATAGTTCTAGAATTGATGATTTGGAAAATGAGATCTCCTCATTGGCAGAAGAGGAGGAATCCCTCTCACAAGTCTCTCCCTTGGGGGTTGATCTAGATCTTCTTGGAGGATACAAATCTATCGAATCATTCGTTGGAACTGTTGAAAGTCTTGCTGAAGCGAGGGAGGCCGTTGGTACGGGCCTGATAATAGAGGGGAAAACTGGAAAGTCCGGATTAATTGCTGCATTCGTTAGAAAAGAAGACTCTGGGCAAACTTCTTCCAAACTGGAACAGGCGGGATTCGAAACCATCCAGATTCCAGAGGGAGAGGGGTCAGCAACTGACAGGCTATCTGAGGTTAGAAAGGCCAAGGGAACCCTAGAGGGAGAGAAGTACGACTTAGAAAAAAGGATAGAGGAATGGAGCAAGTCGAACGGTGAGATGCTTCTCTGTGGTCTAGAAGTTCTGGAGAGAGATCATGACGTTTTGACCGCACCAGTAAGAGTCGCGGTCTCAGAACACGCCTTTGTCATAGACGGTTGGGTTGCAATGGGAAGATCGGAAGAAGTCCAAAAAGCATTGAAGGAAGTATGCCTATTCACTGAAGTTACTCCGTTCGAAATGGAAGCAGGAGGGGGTGGGCACGGACACTCGGACCACCATCACAGTCAGAAGATGCCTCCAATTGCTTTCCAAGAAAGGAGCTCGAGCAGGCCAATGGAATTGCTTACCGATGCTGTGGGAAGACCTGCTTATGGGAGAATCGACCCAACATTATTCATGTTCATAACCTATCCAATTTTCTTCGGAATTATGCTCGGAGATATGGCATATGGGCTCGTGACGATGGGGCTCGGTGCGCTCCTCATGAGCAAATCCGGCACAAACGAGATGCTGAATCTAGGAGGAAAATTCCTGACCTACATAGGATTCGGTACCGTCGTCTTCGGTTACCTATATGCGGAGTTTGCTGGATGGGAGATATTCCCCCATTACGGATCAAATCCAGCAATGGCTCTTCAGATATTTTACCCTGACATCAATACTCCTGAAACATATCACGCATGGACTGCTTCGCTTCCACTTGGAATTGAGCTTGCCTTCCCATTCCATAGGGTCGTCATGACTGAGGGGGGTGGCAATCTAGAACATTTGATCCTTCTAACCATCTATTTGGGCGTGATTCACGTTTTCCTTGGCCTGGTGATTGGCTTCAGGGACATCATGCTATTCGG
>CAYFGC010000053.1:0-10176 GCA_964342625.1 uncultured Candidatus Poseidoniales archaeon
CCCTGCTCCAGAGTCCTAGGAAGGAAAGCCACCAAGATCTCCTGTAGCTATTCCCACGATAAGCCTCGACGCCACCATAGACGCCCAGCAGCCCGAGAAGAACGGTCATCAAGGCGATAGCAGTGGAAATAGAAACAGAAGTCGACTGGTAACTCTCGCCACGTCTATCAATTTCATTCTCGCCATTTCCCTCAGACATGGTAATGACTATCTGGGCTTCGTCGCCAGGGACGAAATACAGCTTTGTCGTATTGTTACCACTATGTGTGAACGATAGTATAGCAGGTTCCCTACGTACTTCAAGGACAGTGAATCTGCCGTCTGAATCTGTGAATGTCTCCTTTCCGGTAGTTGCCCCCTCTATGGAAAGAAGTCTGACTCTGACTCCCTCAACTGGTTCTCCGCCAGAGTCGTTTCCGGTCCTTTCAGATATCACAATTCCAGATACGTCAGAATACGAGTCTGGGGTGGCTGAGAGTATCTCATCTGGATTTCCTGAGACGAGTAGAATTCCCAACCACACCCCTAGAAGGCTGCCGATGATGATCAATATTGCTCCTGCAACCCTCGTTGATGGCTCTTCGGAGATATCTTCCATGAAGTACTCGAGATCGATGCCTCCCTCGTCATCTTCCCCGGCCATGTAACGCCCTAACGATGGGAGTCCTTGAAGTTGGGCGTTTCCAGATCTTTTTTCTTGCGGATAATTCGGAAAATGAAGATTAACGATGCGCCAGTTGCTCCCAAAATAGCCATAGAAGTGGAAACTTGAAAATTCTCCTCGGTACTCAGATTTTCTTCTGGAATGGTGAAATTGACCAAGTACATTTGCGTCCAATTCTTCCCAGTAATCCAGAAACTGCCCGAGATATGATCGAATGCGATACCATTCAATACCTCTTCGGGACCATTGCCCTGAATGGCAGTCAAAGACAAGGGGGTTGAGAAGAAGTCCACCTTGCCTGAAGTGGATGAGATTCTCAGGATTGTCTCCTCCATCCAAATGTTTGCATATATTTTTTCGCCCACACACTCCAATTCGTTTAGGTTTGAAACGGGAACTCCATCCCAAGTGACCGTGGTGGTGAAATCTATCTCAAAGCTATCTGGGTCTCTGAATGATAGCTCCGATGAGCCATTGGATGTCACAATGTGCTCGCCATTGTAGCAAATCCCCCAACCCTCTCCTTCGAAACTGAAATTTCCAATTATACTAAAATTTGAGATGTCGAATTCCAATGCTATTCCTGCTTTCCAAGTCAGCATAATTATTGACTGCTCCTTTACGGTAATTCCTTCTGCAAAATAAGAGTCATCAATCTTAGTCTGTCTGATTATCTCTCCATTATGTGAGTCTATCTCACTTATTCTCGAATATCCATAAAGTCCCGAACTCTCGAAAATTGAGCTTTCCATGACTTCTAGTCCTTGTGTGAATGAAGATGAGTTGTGAGGCAGAGTTCGCAAAATCTCAACGTCCCTCTCTTCTGCATTTTGATTGCTTCCCTCTGCCATTGATGTATTTGAAAGGAGGATTAGGAACACTGCGATGGGAACGATTGATGGCCCCGTCCCCCTGCCCATGTACGAACGATGCTCCATCGATGTTAAAATACGTCCTCGAGCAGTTTGGAGCAGATTGGTAAACGAGGTGCTAATGATGAGTGGTGGTTCGGAAATCGGTTCTACTAGAGCGGTTGTTCTGACGGTAGTTTCTCTACTGGTGGTTTTCATGGCCCCTATGTTATCTTCAGAAGGATTAGCGAACACCGGAGGGCAACCAAGAAGCTGTCTGAATACTTGGTCGGTGGATGACACAGACAACATGACTACCAATGACGGGACCTTTTCGGTAACAGTGCAGAAAATCTCCACCAACGCAGCGATTTTCGTCGAAGACGGTCAAATCGTTTCATCCACGATCCTAAATGACATTGTGTCAAACTGGGAGTCCATCATTTTCCCCTCCACTACTAACTACTTCGGCAGTCCCCCAGACATTGATGACAATTGCCAGATAGAAATAGCCATACTCCCAATAGATGGTCCTGGTGGGGAAGAGGGTTATTTTGAATCAGGTGTTTCTTCTATTCGTGAGGCATTGTTCCTAGATGTAGATGATCTATCGGAGAGGAACCGAGTGATGGCTCACGAGTTTGGCCAATTGATTCACCACGAGAATGACCCTTTCGAGTATATCTGGATAGATGAGGGCCTTGCAGGCCTTTCTGAGTTCATTAGCTTTGGAGTGTCAGCGGAGCTGGAAGAGGAGGCAAACGCATGGGCTCTGAACTCGAGTACAAGTTTGAGATGGTGGGATGGAAGAGATTCTGATATCGGGTCAAGTTTCCTATTCTCGGCGTATCTGGCAGACAAGCTAGGCGGACCTACAGCAATCAGACAATTGGTATCTAATCCGTCACTAGGGGGGAATGGGGTCGAGAGCCTGGCTAGGAGCCCGGGTCCGGGCTCTACCCCAGTAGGGACTTCGATGAGTGAGGTCTTTGCTAACTTCAGCGCTGCATTGACTCTGGATAGTGCTCAGGGTGCATTTGGTTTCTCGGATCTTGATTTGTTAGATGATTGCTCAAACGGGGGCTTCTGCAAGGGGTCAATAAGTGCAGAGAATGACCAGTGGTCAGAGGCATGGCAATCTTCTGGTCATTCAGTAGAGGGTTGGGGGCTCAAATCATTCAGATTCACACAAGGTGACGGGTACCCCTTGAGCATCATGGTTCAACCTGACAGATTCGGTTTCGAAGGGGCCATTCTTTCGAAAGAAGAATCTTCTGGAACTTGGACTATGGAAAAACTGAGGATTGATTCAAGCGACGGTAGGGGAACTGGCCTGGTTCATGGTTTTGGAAATACCACTTCGGAGGTTTTGCTCCTAGTCTGGTACAACTCCCTAGTTGATGACTGTGATTTCGACTTTGCGAATTGTGGTGTACTTTCAGGGGGAAACTACCCCTCTGGATCATTTACGGTGAGTGCCAGCCAAGTCACAAGCCCTGCTGAGATATCGATAGACTCGATAGTAGGTTTTGATCGAGATGGAGACGTCCTGGATGATAGTGTGGAAATTGTAATGAGCGTCAGTTCGAGTGCATTCTCAGAGTATTTGTCCGTAGAATTCTCTGCCTTCACCAACAATTCAGAACATGACTCTGCGGAACTCATGGTATCGGTGGGTAACTCTGAACCGGAAAGTATCTCTGTTTGGTTTACCCCTCCATTTACCAGTGATTGGTCTTTTACAGCCAAGGTCAGAGACATCACGGGGGAATTGCAGGACATAGCCCAATCTCTTCCTGAGGAAATCTCCAACATGAAACCAGTTGGATCGGGGTCGATCTCAACCAATGAGACGCAGACATGGACTCAGGCATATATTTTCGGCGGAGGTTACGACTCGTGGGGATTCGGTTTTCAAAACGGTTCTTTCGGGCATAATGAGACCCCACAATCTTACATCTGGGATCTGGGTGATGGGAATTCTTCAAGTTTGAAGAATCCTGTTCATTCGTTCACGGAAGAAGGGGGATATGTAATCACGCTCATAGTCAGAGACCAAGGAGGCTTCTTTTCTGAATCAATTTCATGGGATATCTCAGTAAACGATACCTCTGACCCGATTCCAGAGATTTCAGTCGATGGTTTGGCTATACAGGAGGAGTTGACGGTTCAGACAAACCAGAGAGTGCAATTTTCAGCGTTCGGTACTTCTGACAACGTTCCGGTGGAGAAATTATTTTTCTCATGGGACTGGGGCGACGGTTCCAGCGACTCTGGCGTTGGAATCTTCGAGGTTGGCCATTCTTGGATAGATGGAAGTAGCAATGGCACCGTATATACGCTGGAGTTATTGGTTAGTGATGGTCGACAATCGGCACAGAAGTCCCTGTTGATCACAGTACTAAACAGAGCACCTTACCAAATCTTCTCGGAAGAGTTGGAGGCCTTTGCGGTCACACCTCTAGAGATGCCAGAAGTTTTCGAAGACGAAGATGGCATTATTGTCGAATTCAGATGGACTTTCGAAGGAGGAGTAAACTTGGGAGGAGTAGGTATCTCACTTGCATCTGATTTCACTGAAACGAGTTCGTTCGAATCTAATCCTATTGTTAGTTGGAGGGAACCGGGGATGAAAAACGTAACAATAGAAGTAGTCGATGACGATGGGAATAAATCCATCGCTTACTTGCAAATAGAGATTCTGAATCAAAGGCCAGTTGCCCTTTTCGAGCGACCTTCTGACGGAGAAATAGGCGATGCCTACATTTTCAGTAGCTCATCTTTCGACCCCGACGGCGATTCGTCGGAATTATCCCATTACTGGTCTTTCTCGGACAGAGATTCCCCCATCGAAAATACTACTTCGGTTAGCAGGACCTTTTCTAATCCCGGGCTGCACAGTGTTTCACTCTTAGTTGTCGACGAGAGGGGATTGGAGTCAGCTCCCAAGACTTTCCTTCTGTATATCGGAAACCCGTTGCCGGTTCCAATAATGTCATTCAGCTGTCCGAGTGATGAAGATGGCTTGATGTTTGAGATTCCTGATAATGAAGGAGAAGGGGTGACTTGGAAGGTTCCTCGAACAGATGAAGGAGGGGCATTTGTTGCTCCGGGAAATCTAATCAGATTCGATGGGAGTGAGAGTTTCGATGCTGATCCAGAGTTCGAAGGAATGGCATCCACGGATGTCAACAGCCCGGATTGGAATGGTATTGTAGATTGGATATGGGACTTTGGAGATGCGAGCCCACCCTCCACAGGACCTCAGGTCTGGCATAGCTATGAGAGATCTGGAGAATATACTGTCAGACTGACTGTAATTGACGGCTTTGGGGGAGGGGACTCCAATACAACTGAGATGAGGGTGGTAGTATCCTCAGCCCCTAGAATAGAGACTTCAAATCCCATCAGCACCGAGTACGTTGTCGTCGGAGATTTGGTCAATCTTTCCGGGGTCGCCTCTGATTCCGACTTGGTAGCCGGAATAATTGCATGGATGGATGATGATGCGTTTTTCGACAGTGATGGAGATGGGGATTCCAGAAACGATAGAGATAGGAACCTTACGGATTCCCTGGAGTTTGATTGGGACATCAATGTATTCGTGGATGAGGATTGTATGACTCTATCGGGGTGTGATGGCGATTCGAGGAACGACTGGATCATGCCGAATGAGACATGGTCCATTCCCGGTGAAGTGCGAATCTCGATGATGGTCTGCGATGGCCTTGGCGTATGCGAATCAAAGGACTTCGTAATTACAGTTCTATCCATCCAGGACACCGCACCTCCGAAGACTCTGTCTGACTTGACGGCTGAAGATCTTGTGCCAAGTAGAGAGAGCGCTGGTTTGCTTTCTCTTGTAGCGCTAGTAGCGGTTCTTGGCTGGATGGTTCTCAGGGAGAGGGACGACGATGAGATGGATGCCTTGGAAAATGTCAAGAAATACGATGTCGATGAAGTCGAGGCGGAAGGAGGCCTTCCTGGAATGGATCAGCACAGCCCCCCTCCGCAACCAAAATACCTTACAGCTGACGAGCGCACCAACAGAGAGTCGGGTTACGTTCGACCGATTAGAACGAGGCGAAAGAAGTGAGTATGAAAACTGCTGGTGGATTTTGCGCAAATCTCCTTCTGGCTGGAATCTTCTGCTCAATTATTCTGATTCCAGCCCCGGCTAGTTCCCAATCAGTTGCCTGCGATGTTGCTCCTAGTAGCGACTGGAACACTACAGAAGACCCCGGTGACTACCTATGGGTCGAGGTTCCGGGCTCAATCGAAGTATTCGGTGACAGGGGATCTGGGTTGAAGCCTCTAGACAAAGACATCAGTACGGAATGGTCAGATGGGGCATGGGATAGTTTTCCCGGGATTCGTGTGGAGAATGAATCTGCGACCGTAATATCACTGGCTCTAGAACCGGGCTACAGATACACATTCTGCATCGACTTCAGTTCCAAGGGAGATGCCTACCTACTGACTGGATCGAATCTTGACATGTACACAGTGGACTTCTACTGCGACGAAGAAGGTTGGGATTTGATCTGTGATGCACAGGGTTTAGATTCCGTTCCGGTCGAGTACAGAGACCTGTTTACATGGGTCCCATTCAGGGATGCTCATGCTTACGAGTCGGTTTCATACCAGGAATTCTCAGTAGCCATAGACTCTTCCGGTTCAGCTTGGTCATTTGCTGGTTTTGGAGATTCAGGAGGGCAAGTTTTGCACTTGGTTCTGGATGGGTGGGACAATAGCCGCGAGGGGGATCATCCGGCTTCCGGGAACATGAGCATAGAGGTTCTGATAGATGTTGAAGAGAGGTTCACGCTTCCGAAGACTGCAGCCTATGTCCTAATCGGCGCACTCCCTCTATCTTGCATAATAGTCCCATTAATTATCCACTGGAAATACCACTCATCCGCATTGGGTGCAAGGGATGGAGAAGAGTTGGTAGAGGTCCCATTCCTAAAGGACGGTCTCTAGGAGTACTCCAAGACTTCCCAGGCAATCCTCAGGTCAGAGGCGTTAATCTTCCCCTGCTGAGCCAGATGCCAACCAGACTCAGTGGTTGCAAAGACGAGAGACTGCCCTAACGCAGGTGCATGTATTCTCGACCAGTCTCCCCCGGGGCCTAAGCCCATCAAAGAATAGTTGGCATCGGAAGACTTCAGTTTCAATGCAGACTCAAAAATCCTTAGTGCATCTTTTCTATCTTTAGTGTTATAACAGGCCTTTACCAAGTCCCCCATGTCCTGCGCATCCAATACATCCTGAGAGATTTCGGAGACCGAGGGGGGCATCTCCAGAGAGTGTAGGGATGCGATTACTCTAGTCTCATTTCCTGCTAGTTTTACCAAATCTTCCCTCTTGGAAGGTTCGATGTCAATTTCAAGATCAATCCAACTTGGCTTACTTGCAATCGCTGCTTCAAGTACTGAAATCCTATCCTCCTCGCTGCCGGGATAGTGGCCCCCTTGGCTCTGGGGCCTGCAAGTAATCAATAGTGGAGTTTCTATCGAAGATGAAAGGGTCGTGATTGAGTCTCCCACATCGATAGCATCCAGTTCCAGATGATTAACAAGTACCTCGATACTCTCCTTTTCTCCGTCTTCGGTTTTCTCGATTGAGGTTGTCTTTTCTTCCGACGTCCAGAGGAAATCTAGCCGGACTTCAACTATGTCTGCTCCCAATTCCAGTGCCTTTGGGGCATCTTTGCACATTTCTTCTACAGTCCTTCCCCTCAGTGTGACGCATACCAGGGGCTTTTGCATGTGAAATGCCGAATTAAGTGGCCTGTTTAATCGTGTCGAGAGGAGATTAGGGAAAATTGCCTCCAATTCAGCGTTTTTATCGATAAAATACTACATTTTCCCTCTACAAAAGGAGAGGGTTATAGGCCTCGGCCCCCTAACATTGATGATGTGTTTTGAGGGTTCCCTACGGGAACCCTCAATTAGAAGGCAAAAATATGGCTGATGAATATAGTGCAGAAAGCATACAGGTCCTCGAAGGGCTAGAAGCCGTTAGAAAGAGGCCGGGGATGTATCTTGGCGACCCTCATGACGGTTCGGCACTTCACCACTGCATCTGGGAAGTGGTTGACAACTCAGTCGATGAACACCTTGCAGGGCACACGGATTCAATTGAAATTACGCTCAACCCCGACAACTCACTATCAGTCAGAGATTATGGGAGAGGAATTCCCGTTGGCATCCATGAGGAATTCGGAATCTCGGCAGCTGAAGTGATAATGACCAAATTGCATGCAGGCGGAAAATTCGACAATAGTTCGTACAAGGTTTCTGGGGGCCTTCATGGAGTTGGGGTGTCTGCGGTAAACGCGGTTTCCGAATGGATGGAGATGACCATTCACCGAGATGGGGTAATCTATTTCCAACGGTATGAAGCAGGCGTACCGGTCGAGGCGCTTAAGGAGATAGGGAAGTGCGAAGATACAGGGACTCTAATAGCATTCAAGCCCGATTTATCGATATTTACAGATATTGTCGAGTTTGATTTTGAAGAGGTCGATACTAGAGTGGGTGAAACTGCATTTCTAAATGCGGGACTGAGAATTGCAATCCTCGATCTTAGAGGTTCTGAGGCACACACTTCAGAACACCTGTACGAGGGTGGACTTGCCGAATATGTGAGCCAACTCAATGAGAGGAGGGAGGTTTTGCATGAGGAAGTCATCACGATCAAAGGCGAAAAAGAGATTGAGAAGGGCGAGGTCGAAGTCGAGTTAGCGCTCCAATGGTCCGATGCATTCAGCGAGTCGATTCGTTGCTATACCAATATCATAAGAAACAAAGATGGAGGCACCCATATGTCTGGTTTAAGGACGGCACTGACCAGTTCTGTTAACTTGTATGCAAAGAAGAAGAAGCTCCTCAAAGGAGATGCTTTGTCGGGTGATGACGTACGAGAGGGCTTGGCAGCAGTAGTAAGCGTCAAGCACCCTGATCCTTCTTTCTCCTCCCAAACTAAAGATAAGTTGGTGAGCAGTGAAGTTACAGGTATTGTTCAAACGATTGTTTATGACAAACTAGGTGAGTTCTTCGAAGAAAACCCATCAGTCGCGAAACAGATTGTTGAGAAGGCACTACTTGCATCCAAGGCTAGGGAGGCGGCGCGAAAAGCCAGGGACCTCACTCGTAGAAAGGGAGTTCTAGAAGGGGGCGGGCTACCTGGAAAACTTGCCGACTGTCAATCACGAGACCCAAGCGAGTGCGAGGTATACCTCGTAGAGGGCGATTCTGCGGGTGGATCGGCAAAAACGGGGAGGGATAGGAGGATACAAGCGATTCTGCCCCTCAGAGGGAAGATCCTCAATGTGGAAAGGCAGAAGCATAATGCTGCAAAGGTGTTCCAAAACCAAGAGATTCAGACCATGATTCGTGCACTAGGTGCTGGTGTCGGCAATCCTGACCCCGATAAGGAAGAGCAGGAGGAGGGGGTCTTCGATACGAGTAAACTTCGATATTCAAAGATAATAATAATGTGCGACGCGGATATTGATGGCGCTCACATTAGGACACTGATGTTGACGTTTCTCTGGAGATTCATGAAACCTGCAATAGAGGAGGGGTACGTATTCATAGCTCAGCCCCCACTTTATCAATTGACTAAAGGAAGAGTAAGCAAATACGTATTCTCCGATGAAGAAAGGGATTCGGTTACTCTGGAGTTGCAAGGAGACAACCCCAACGCAAAAATAGGCATCCAGCGATACAAGGGACTAGGAGAGATGAATCCGGAGCAACTATGGGATACTACGATGAATCCAATGACTAGAACGATGCTGAAAGTAACGGTCCAGGATGCAGAGGAGTCTGATGAGTTATTCGAGATATTGATGGGAGATGACGTTCCGGACAGGAGATCCTTCATCGAAAAGCATGCCAAGGAGGTGACCAACCTTGACATCTGAAGAAGGGGGAGACGTAGAATTGCCGGAAAATAATGAGAACATCCTGAATCATTCTCTGAATGAGGAAATGAAGACATCGTACATCAACTATGCAATGTCAGTAATCATTGGTAGAGCTCTACCTGATGCCAGAGATGGTCTGAAACCTGTTCATAGACGTGTACTGTATGGCATGCACGAAGGTGGTCACACCTCCGAGAAGAAGTATAGCAAGTCCGCCCGTTCAGTTGGAGAAGTGATGGGGAAGTATCACCCCCATGGGGATCAGTCAATCTATGACACCATGGTCAGGATGGCTCAAGATTTCTCACTGAGATACCCCCTTGTCGATGGGCAGGGAAACTTCGGTTCAATTGATGGAGACCCACCCGCAGCAATGAGGTACACAGAAAGTAGACTGGATAAAATCTCAAAACACATGCTAGAGGATATTGAGAAGAAAATTGTCGACTTCCAACCCAACTTCGATGATTCCGAGATGGAGCCCACAGTACTTCCTGCAAGGTTGCCAAATCTGCTTTTGAATGGGAGCGATGGAATAGCAGTCGGGATGGCAACAAGAATACCACCCCACAACCTCACAGAAGTTGCCGGCGCAATTAGATTGCATGTCGATACGATTCTTGAAGAGGGGGTCGATAAGAAGGGGATTCCCAGTATTTCTCTTGAAGAGTACATGCAGCATGTGAAGGGGCCTGACTTTCCCACCGGTGCTACAATCCATGGAA
>CAYFGC010000054.1:0-9928 GCA_964342625.1 uncultured Candidatus Poseidoniales archaeon
AGGACCGGTGGATGGGATGGAACAGGAGAAAGATACCTCTCAAGTCGCCCAATTCAACAGTCTTGTTGCCCCAGCGGCAATCACCCTGGCACTACTTGGTTTGACTATCGTCGCTTCTTCTCTGGAAGGCAGAGAAGTTGATGGAGATTTCCTTTCTACGGCAATCCTAATCTCTCTATCAGTGCTAATTCCGGCCTGTATCGGCAGGACTTCTTTCCTACTTCCTCTTGATTCTGGAGCTCTACGTGTCGGTACCATCACTCTCACTGTCTCGCTAATAGGGATAATCGCAAATTCAGCGGACCCTGTAAACTTCAACCATTTGTTTGTCACCACTTTCGTGTTAGTCGGATTCGCTTCAGCAGCATTGAACGAATTAGAACGATTCGAGGAGTCTGCAACATTCCTCTCAATAGTTCTGGGGATGAGACTTGCGGCATTCTACTCTGGGGGCCTGATCATAGCTCAAAGCGACTCTCTTGCTGTAATAGACACGGTCAGGGAATCAATCGGTGCTGCATTCTTCTCATTCTGGCTCTCTTCAATATCGCTTGGTTTCCTAGTGATGGTTATACTGAGGGGGACAATCGAGAATAGGGGCAAGGGGAGCCTCATGGAAAATCTTCCAAACATCAGGGATAATCCAGAAGTGGGAATTTACTCGTCCCTAGTATTCGCTAGTTTCCTTGTGCCTCTAGTCTGGATCGGCCAGATTGACTCCCTGCAGGATTTCTCACAACAAAGCCACATCGGGGTGACTTGGGCATCTTTCTCTGCATTGGTTATCTTCACTCATGCCTTTTTCAGAGCAGAGGGATGGCACGTATTGGGTGCGCTACTGGTAGTGAACTGGTTCCTCTACACCATTGGCCATATTCATGAGATTGGAAACGAACTGCCATCATTATTCTCAGAGGATGGATTCATTGGATCATTCACGTGGTTCTTCCTATGGTTCTGGATGAACTTCTTCGCTCTATTCTTCGCTTCGAGAGGGGTTTTCGGAGATATCGCGCCCAGAAGGGAAAGGAGTGCATTCAGAGTCTGGTGGGACGGAAACTCCTACGCAGTGATGGTCTCTCTTGCCTTCTTGATAGCTCTCATAGTTAGGACCGCGTGGAACGTAATTCCAGCAATGAATGCGAACGGAACCGGGCTTTGGGACATGACAGGCGGTTCTGATCCATGGTACATGAAGAGAGTAGTTGACTACGTAATCGCTGAGAGGAGTCACCTGATATTCGATCATGATAGGGCTTACCCTACTGGAGGCATTAATCCAAGGCCACCGCTCTTCTCTTGGTCACTAGCCTTGGGCGGTTTGTCCTTATCATGGATTCTTGAGATTCCCGCTGACCAAGCAGTTTGGTGGTCTATGGCTGCTCTTCCAGCAATCTACGGGGCTCTCATAGTTCTTCCAATCGCAGGTATTGCCTCACGCGCTCACAGCAAGAGAGCCGGCATAATTGCAGCTTGGCTTATCGCCCTAATGCCTGGGCACATGAGTCGCTCGACATTCGCAATGTCCGATCACGACTCCTTTGCAATGCTATTCCTGGCAATCGCATTCTATTACTGGATAAGGGCAATAGAGAAGATTGACCACAATAAGCTCTTCAAGTCAACTAGTACAAATCCACTATACATTATTGCAGGGATGAGGGAGACTTGGAAGAGGAACCCATCATTGATGGCAAACGCGTCAATGTCCGGAATAGCCTTCTCAATCATGGCCCTTGGTTGGAAAGGATTCGTATATGGCCCGGGAATCCTGTTCCTAGCTTACTCGTTCCAAGTTGCAATTAACATTTTCAAAGGCAGGGATAGCATACAATTCACCTCTGCCGCACTTCAGATGATGCTGGTCGCAATTCTCGTTCCGGCCCCATTCTACGCATGGCCTGGAATGAACCTGCTTTTCGCACCCAGTGGGATGCAACCAATGTTCTACATAATCGGGTTCACGTTCGCCATGGGATGGGTATCTAGCTCTTTCAGAGACAAGCCTTGGTTATTGGTAGTACTAGGGGGTAGCGCATTATTCGGCTCTATCCTCGCTTTGCTATACATACTCCAGGTCAGGGATCTTTTCAATGGATGGGACATACTCTTCACCGGCGGCTTCTACTTCTCCAAGAACAAGATTTTCGGCACCATAGGAGAGGCCCAAGCTCCCGAGCGTGGAGTCCTATTCGCATCATATGGGCCCATTGTGGCTTTAATCGCAATAGGCTGTGCATTCTTGCTATTGTGGAGGGGCAGCAGGAAGAACAAGTCAGAACTCACTCTACTGGGTCTTTGGACCATTATCGCGACATACATGGCATGGTCAGCCGGTCGTTTCATCATCAATGCAACCCCTGTAATGGCAGTAGTCGGTGGCATTGGAATCTCCATGCTTTGGGGAGCTGCAAGTTTGCCATCTTTCGCCAAGGTATGGCGTAACTCAGGAATCGGTACTCCAAGGACCCGTTTCAAGTCTCTCTGGCCCGCCTCCAAGGCTCGTCCAGGAGTTCCAGCAATGGTCATGGTCTTGCTCCTCATAACATCTCAACACGCTACTTATGGAATAGACGCTGGAATCCCAAGGGGGGACAAATCCGCAAGTGAAATCGATCAGAGCCTATACGACGTTGTCCCAGACATAATGAGGCAGGACTTGTTAGGACTGTTTTCAATCATGAATGGCGATACTTACGACCAAAGTGACTCTGGACTTTGGTACATGGGCACTTTCGGCCCGAGCTTCAATTCACAGGGGTGGAATGAGGCTTACGATTGGCTCTCACAGCAGGATAGTGAAACTCCATTCAGCGATAGGCCGGCCTTCGTTTCCTGGTGGGATTATGGTTTCCAGGCCCTAGCCTCTGGGCAGCATCCCACCGTTGCTGATAACTTCCAATCTGGGATTCCAAATAGCGGGGCAATGCTGTTATCTGGAGGGCAGGAAGACACACTTTCGTTATTCATAACAACATTGGCGATGGGAGACAAGAGCATCAATGGACAGCTCGGTGAACCATTCCTAAACGTCCTAGGGGAACACATGTCTGAAGAACAGGTCCAGGAGTTTGAGGCCATTACATCCAACAACAACAAGGAGTTTGTAAAAGTCCGTTTGATGGCAGTAGTTGCCGAATATGGGGACGCAGAATTACTCATGGGGAATCCCCTAGGCAGCAACGGCCTAACATGCACAGAGTCTTGTTTGGATACCTATGTTGTATTGGTAAACGGAGAACCATTCGGCGAACCAACCACCAACTCGTCCGAAGCAATGGCTCTCTTCGACCAGGCTCGCGGATCGTCATCCGCGTTCGAATTGGCAGAATTCGATGAAGCTAGTCACTATGACATGGCAGGATACCGATATACCAGAGACATCATTGACGACTACGAAGATCTCTCGACAGCACTCCACAGAACCAATGCCAGGTTCGGATTGGCCCGTGCCTTCCTAATCACGGCTTTCTCCCTGGAAGATCTTGTTCAGATATACGACGGAATCTCTTCAATTGACTCTTACGAGGTCTCAGATTATGAGGAGTCACATGGGACCACAACTTCGAGGAACCACGAGATTCGATACTTTGCGGTAGATAACCGACTATACCCCCTTGGAGGCAAGTACTACCAAGATTACCAGTCATATCACAGGGGACAGACTACTGGAATCTTCCATGCTCCAACTCATCTTTCTGGCCTTGATATCAATTCCTACATAACAACAACTTACGAAACAAACCAGGGTCCGATGTCTCCCGATGAGTTCCAAAGCAGGTATATGGAGGATTTGAAGGCCCAGGCCTCTGGCGCATCTACCGGCGAGGACATGATCCAGATGACGGACATGGACTATCAGCATCTGGACAGTTTCTTCGACACGATGATTGCAAGGACATATGTTGGTTATGGAACTTCTACGTTGGGCCTACCGTCGATAAGTGGGCAGGTGGGAGATGCCGACACACCTTCTACTTGGATTCTACCAAACTCACTTACCGGGACTCCAGGGAGCTATCTGCAAGGGGCAATGGCACTCCCTGGAGCAATGATGAACCACTTTGTACTATCAAACTGGTACGACCCGACAAATGGGACTTCCTGCGAAGAAATCCAGATAACAGGTTCTGCTTCAACACTCGCCAGCAACTCTCAATTGTCGGACGTCTCACTTCACTCTACGGATAGCCTCTCATCAGGATGGTCTCAGATTCAATCAGGGGGCCCCTGGAAGATGACCCAAGTAGAAGAGGGGGTTATTCCAGTGAACGCATTAATTAGCGATTATGACTCCGAAGAAGAGACTCTCTCAATCAGCTCTCCCGCTTCATCTTCTGCAAATGATACCGAATTCACATTAACTGGAAAGGTAGACAGGTACTGCGGCTCGATATATGACTCTAATAGGAATGTAAAGATTCTGAAATACTACAGTGGTGCATCACTTCAGGGCACCGTCACACTAGAAGGGGTGGGGCCGGTGCCTAATGCAAGGATACTGATTGAGAGGGATGCTTTCAGCGGAGAGGAGTCCGCAGACGAGCATGGCAATGTTGTCGACAATGACTCCCGAACATACTGGATACCCATTGGCACTACCCAAGCAGACGAGGATGGACACTTCTCTTTCTCAGCCCCTGCTGGAAAGATCCGTGTCTCGGCCTTTACTGGCGATCCAGACTTGGATGCCGCCAGAACATCCCTGTTATCAGGCTCAGCTAACCTAATGTCAGAACTATTCTCGGAGACATCACAGAACCGTGCTGTAAACCCAGTAACTGGAATCCTGGCGAACGTCTACGGGTCAACCTGGCTCTCTGAGACAATAGTGAACATTTCTGGTTCAGACGGCCACAGCAATGGTGAATCAGTTATCGAGGCACCAATTTCGGTTTCCCCGTCAACTGCTTCGGGTATACTTTCTTGGTCTGGAGAACTCGATTTCGACGGCGAACCAGTTCTGTCTGCCAACGTAATCCTGACTCCCTCATCAGATGAAGTGGAAATCCAGCCCTATGAGGTCATGACTTCTGATGGGAGCATGGTCGGAGATGATTTGAGATTCTCTGGAACAGGTGAGGTAACATTCCTAGGTGAGGGGACAATGGAGAGCATGGGGGCAGTGTCTGTCCAAGACTTCACCGGCACTCATACACAAGCTGTATTCGATAACCACAGCATTACTGGCGAGGGGCAATTCTCTGGAAAGGGCACAATTGATGGAACACTGTCAGGCGACTTCCCAGATTGTACTGGAGACACAGTACCCGAAGACCATGACGCTTGCATTAACGAAGACGGTCACTACCTGTTGGAAGGTATAGCGAACGGATCTGGAAAGTTCACATCCGAGGGAGTCAGTGAATTCACCAGGGAACTATCTCAGGCCACGTTCATCGGTTCGGGCAACTTCGCCACATCTACTTCAGACGGACTTTCCACATTTGGCACAATCAATGGGACAGGTATATTCTCCGGGAACGGGTCATTCAGTGGACCTATGGTCAGGCCAGGCTCCTTCCACATCGTCGACGCCCTCCCAGGGAAGTACGTAGTTTCAGTGGATTTCGGAATCGGAGATCCCGTGGAGCTCGCGGAACCATTTGTAATCCCCCTAGCTTCTTCAGAGATTCAGACTCCGGTAACTATCGCCGGAGGTGCGGTCAAGGGCACCGTCTCGATTTTCACAGGCAGGCCATTGTCTAGCGAGGTTTCGATTTTCTCAATCAATGGCTCCAGTGATGACTCTAATGAAGAGTGCAAGGGCGTCATAACTCAACCATGTTTCGTCATTCCCGACGAAAGCGGGTCCTTCGAGGTCGGACCAATAGTCCCCGGTTCATACCTAGCAGAGGTAGATATTGATGATGACGGATTCCCAGAGATCTCCCAGGCATTCACATTCGAATCCGGATTAGTAACTCTAGTTTCCTTCCCTTCTGAAGTTCCCCAAACTTCCGACATCACATTCACCCTTTCCGATGACGGAACCAGTGTTGATGACCTTCAATTGCAACTCATCCCAGAGGACATATCCAGAAAATCTGTCACAGCGGTGTTTGACAATGAATCAAAGACTTACCATGCAGAATTGAATCCAGGTATCTGGATACTCAATTACACCCTCAGCGATGAGAAGCAACTGTGGCAGCGTATATCTGTCGGAGATGCCGATTTAACCGAATCTTTCGAGTTCTTGTTTAGCCAGGTAGTTAGTGGGATTGTGATTGACAAACCAACCAAGGGGGATGAAAACCCCGATCCATTGTCCAGAGTGACAAATCAGGAGGTCTTGTTCCAATGGGATGGCTTCACCCTCAAATCCACAACAGACTCATTTGGGGAATTCAGCGTCATCCTTCCTCAGCAAGCATTTGTCCATGCCACTGTGGAGAGGATGGTCGGAGCAGGGGGATTCTTCTCTAACGGTACCAGTTTCCAAGTGACAGATTCGATGGAAAATATCACAATCGAACTCACCGATTCAATCATGGTTCTCGGGGAAGTAAGCCTCAACCGAGAAGGAAACACGTACAATCAAGGATTCTCCGGATGGACTCCAGTTTTCGCCAAAGCAAACAACTTGGATGGTACAACTGACGCCGTTTGGAGGGAAGAGGTGGATGATCTAGGGAGATTCGACATGCTCCTACCTGTTGGCAACTGGTCTTTCACTTTGGAGGCCGGCAATGAAATGTCTGCTAATGCGGTTGTCAAGGAAGTCAACACCACATCAGAACCCATGATCGAGCTCCTGGTTCTTCCGACCAATATTACCGTAGAGATTGATTTCTTCATCGACCATGAAGGCGATAACAATGCATCCAATGGCACTCCAGTTTCCTACCCGTTCGAAATAAAGCCCCTGACGCCCAATGGGGCTGGGTACAATGTATCAAGAGATGGCCCCGAGTGGTCTCAGACAGGATTGGCAGAAATTTCTCTTGAACCGGGCAGGTATCGAATCGTGGTCGAGAGGGCCAACTCTTCTGCAGACGAACCATTCGACACTCTGTATGACACAAACGAGATCTTTGAAGTTGAGATAGGATCATCTTCAACGGTCAAGCGATCTGTTGGATTCGAGCCAAGATGGTTGGTTAACATAACGCTAAGGAATGAGAGCTTGGAAGAGCTTGAAAACCATGAAGTCAAACTTGAGAACGTAGAAAATGGATGGATCCAAACCTTCACAACCAACGAAGATGGGATGCTGGTTGAGTACATTGAAGAGGGAGATTGGATAGTAATTGTTGACGAGTTCGAGACCAACCCTGGAGTGTATGAGGGACTGCGAAGGCCGATTTCTGTCTCCCAATCATCAGCAGGTTCCAGATTGAACTTCCAGACAGCCGAACTTGCTACTGTTACCGTGAACCTGCAATCAACTTCAGATGTTGCAGCACCCGAGTTGATCGAAATCTCCATTTCTTCACAGGAAGGACTTGGGTCATTTGTTAGTTCGATCGGTGGATTTGAACAACCGCTAGAAATTAGGCTTGTACCCGGGATGTGGAATGCCGAGATAAACCAGACCAACCAAGATGGAGTCAGGACACTATTGGAGAATACTTCGCTGGTTGAATCAGGTGTGACCGTGGGCCCCAATCACCAAGTTCTCCTGACTGTACAGAAGCTTGTCAGCCTCACTGGAAAGGTTTTCTGGGACCTCGATGATGATGGTTCTCCAAGTTTCTCAGAGGGTCTTTCAAATGCCTCTGTAAACATAACTGGGGATGCGGATTCACCGACTCACCAACTAATTACAGATGTTGACGGGGTTTGGACCGTATTCCTCCCAGTACAAAGCTCCTGGAATATCACCGTGGAGAGGGACGGCTTCGGCACTCAAACCACCCCAGTTGAAATCGGAGAAACATCAGTCACCGAGAACATCGAGATATCCGCCGGAGAGGTTGAAATTTCTGGTAGCATCTCGTATGTCGACCAGTCATGTATTTCTAGCGGCGAGTGGCAAGTTCAGATGATTCCATCCCACGGAATCTCAAGAGAACGCGTTACAGTGCCTGGAAATTCCTTGGGTGAGTGGTCACTCATGATCCAACCAGGAAGTTGGGTGGCAATGGCAACATCAACATCCACTGCATCCGAATGCATTGACCTGATCTCGATCGAGCCTCTGGAAGTTGGGGTTGATGGGGGTTCGGTAGAATCAGAACTCACAGTAGGTGGGACTCTAAGGCTTGAGACCAGCTGGTTGGGATTGGATGGCAGCCCCCATAATCTTACCGAGATTGTCGACTATGACCTAGTGATAGAATACGGCCCGATGTCATGGTCCGAGGAACTAGGAAGCGATGGTGTCCTGAATCTATTAGTATTGCCAGGAACAGTACAAACCTCCAGTAGTTTCGAGTTGGACGAAGGTGGTAGAAACGTCTCCTACTCCGGCGGAAAGGGCATTTCCATCAGAGCTGGACAGGTTAGCCCATTGAACACCCTCAGCATCGATAGGGTCTCCAAGCAGAGCATCACTACAATGATTCAAGGGGAAGATAGAGCGGAAGTAGAAGAGATTGATACCACTTGTACCAATGACGATGACGGCGACGGAGTAATTAATGGCGAAGATGCATTCCCTAACGACTCTGCTGAAACCTTAGACACTGACAATGATGGAGAAGGAGACAATGAAGACAACGATGATGATGGGGATGGCATCCTTGATGACCAAGACGACTTCCCCTTGGGACAAGGATTGCCTACAAACCCAGCAGCAACGGGATGCAAATACCAAAACGTTGAGTTCAACATCTCCATTGAATACGACGGGCACAACTCCTTCGACGAATACACCGTGGTTGGAACGGTTCCCGGCGCCGATGGTTTGGCTTGGAATGTCCAGTTCCAGAATTCATCTGGGGAATGGCTAGACTCCACAACATTCGACTTGGGATTGGCAGGTTCAGACCTCACTGAACAAATCAGCGTCCGTGTGACTGCTGCTAATGTCGGCGTTGCACATCACTTCCCAGATGGCCACTTGGTATCGATCAAGATATCAACCGAACAAGGATACTCTACCCAAGTAGAATTTAGGGTGGATGTTCCAGAGTACAATGGGCTCGAACTCAATGAACCCGAAAACCTCTACTTCAGTCAGGAGGAAACTGCGGTGACTATCGAGATCCCATTCAAGAACGATGGCAACTCTGACGAGTTGTTCTACTTCGAATTCGACAGTTCAGACTGGTGGCAATTTGCCGGCCCAACGACCCAACCTGCATCCCCATTCTCTGATGGTACTGCCACCTTCACGCTAGTAAGGCCCTCTGAACCAGAACTGCCTTCTGGTTACACCGAGGAAATCACATTCACTGTTTCAGACCAGGAAAACAATACTTACTCGGGCTCAACAGTGATGAAGATGGACTCCCCAGTTCTCGCAATAAACGGAGATACTGCTAGGATCCTCGGAGGAAATGGTTTCGCTTCATTTGGCCAAATAGAAAGCTATTCGGTCAATATTACCAATAGCGGCAATGTCGGAGCAGAAACCGTCAACTTGGTGGCAACCCTATGCTCCGATATTGACTGTGAAAATGAGATGGGAGTCAACTCCACATCCAGCGGCTCAGTCTCAGCAATGAGTGAATCGACCTTCTACCTAACTATGGACTACACGCAGTTCACTGCTTCCAAGACGTACTGGATTATCTTCTCAATAGAGGGCGAATTGATGGATGAACAGGCACAGCCTTGCGACTCAGTGAGGTCAGAAGGGAAGGCATCGTGTGTCTTTGAGGCTCAGTTGTGGACCAGCTCCGAGGATAATGACAATCTGAAGTACATGGCATACGCATTCCTGATTATGCTAATTGCTGCTCTCTTGTACTTTACCCGAAGACCAGGTAGACGAGTCAGCGCCCCGTTCTAATACTACATGCCATAGCGCACAATGGGG
>CAYFGC010000055.1:0-9473 GCA_964342625.1 uncultured Candidatus Poseidoniales archaeon
CCTGGCTTCTTGAAGTCGGATGAGACTGCCTTGCGTACGTCATGATGGTTGCCGAGTAGGCTGAAGAGGAGAGTTGGTGGGACGCTTATCTTCTCGCCCCCCAGCATAGCGTCGTTCTTCATGGAGTCCTTCCCGCTGATGCAAGGCAGACGATATGCCCTGCATACGTCATCCAAAGCACGGTTTGCCCTCACCAACTGAGCGAGCTTGTACTTCCCATCCGGAGTCTTGCTCGATTCAATAGGATCCGGCCAGCAGAAGTTGTCCAGGCCCGAGATGAGGTCCAAGTCCACACCGACGCAGACCGCGTTGCGCAGGGCCTCGTCCACAGAGGCGGCAGCCATGGCATAGGCGTCTATGTCGGAGTACCTAGGAGCGATGCCATTCGAAATGACCAAGCCCTGTGTTCCCCCCTGCAAAGGGGCGATTACGGCTGCGTCCCCTGGAGCGTCGTGGTTTGCCCCAACGAATGGCTTGATTACGCTCTGGGCTATGACCTCGTGATCGTAAGACCTGACCCACCACTCCTTGCTAGCTACGTTCGGCCTGGCTAGCAGCCTTCCGAGAATAACCCCCATTTCCGCCTCGTCCATGTCGGGCGTCTCGACTGGCAAATGGACGGGGGGCTGCCATTCCGACTCAAGCATTAGTTGCGGGCAGCCGTCGAAGAGGAATTGGATGGGCAGGTTGGCGACCGGAGTGCCCCCGTGATGGACAACGAAGGCACCGGAGTCAGTGAACGAGCCCACTGCGGTGGCCTCCACTTCGTGCAGTGCGGCTAGTGCCTCGAATTCTGCGCAGTCTTCTGGCCTGACCCCAACAGTCATCCTCTCTTGTGATTCTGAGACCAGTATCTCCCATGAGGAGAGGCCTGCCTGCTTCAGAGGGACCGTACCGAGATCCAGAACCGCCCCGCCGGTGAGTTCTGCCATCTCGCCAACACTGCTGGACAGGCCCCCGGCCCCATTGTCCGTAATGACCTGGATCAGCCCTGCATCCCTCGCCTCGAGTATCATGTCAAGCATCTTCTTCTGGGTGATTGGATCGCCAATCTGTACTGCGGAGCTCGGGCTCTCCTCGGTCAACTCGAGACTGGAGAAGGTGGCTCCGTGGATACCATCGCTTCCGACGCGGCCTCCTACCATGTAGACAACATCGCCCGGTTGGGGGGTTTTCACGTGACTCTCCCTCCCATCAGGAAGCAAGCGCGGCATGATTCCAACTGTGCCGCAGAAAACCAGCGGCTTGCCGATGTACCTCTCGTCGAACACTATTGCTCCGTTAACGGTCGGGATTCCTGATTCGTTGCCCCCCGACCTGACTCCTGAATGAACCCCCCTGAATACCCTCGAGGGGTGGAAGAGTCCTGGTGGGATGGTTCCCGAGTAGTCTGGTGGGCCGAAGCAGAATACATCGGTATTAGCGATAGGCCTGGCCCCGAGCCCAGTTCCGAGGATGTCCCGATTCACCCCCACTATCCCGGTGATGGCCCCGCCATAGGGATCTAACGCACTGGGGCTGTTGTGGGTCTCGGCCTTGATGCAGACGCTCCAATCGTCATTCCATGAGATGACCCCGGAGTTGTCATGGAAGATGCTTAGCAACCAATCTACGTCCCCCTGGATGTCGAGGGTCGGTTGCATGATGTGAGTCTTGAACAGGGAGTCGATCGTGGAATCCTCGCCAGTCACCTTGTCCGTGTGCCTAATTCTGGCCGCGAAAATCTTGTGTGAGCAGTGCTCTGACCATGTCTGTGCGAGGCACTCCAGTTCTGCATCGGTTGGGCGATCAGAGGGGAGTCCCGTCCCCTCCCTGACTGATCTGACCATGGGGTCGCGGTAGTGTGCCTGTATCGCCCTCATCTCATCGAGGTTCAGCGCCAATAGGCCCTTCTCACTAATCTCGATTAGTTCGTCGTCACTGACCTCCAAATCTACTGTTGCTGGCTCCTGGAAGATTGCTGGAGGAACCTCAGGGAACTCCAATAGGGGCCAAACCCCCTGGGAACAGTCGTCTCTTCCTGCCACTGCCGCCCTCTCAATCATAGGGTTGTGAAGGGTGGCTGCCAATTCATCTGGCGATATTCTGCCCTCGACACCCCAGAAGGCATAGGTGGTGAATGTGGCAACCATCGCTGACGATTGGTTTGGAAAAAGGGTCAACAGTCCATCCAGGCCTGCTTGGCCAGAATTGTCCGTGACGCCTGGCTTGAAACCGACCTGAATTGCTGCTTCAGGGGGGTCCTGGAAAACGTCCAACATCCTAGAATCCAAGGACCCGGCTTCGATTACTGGATCGGCGAACAAGTCGTAAATCAGAGACTCTGCTTCGGTGTCGGAAACATCGGATCTAACTTGGTATCCGAGTATTACACGAACTGAGGGCACGTCAATCCCATGGTCTGCTTTGAGCATGGATCTCACGCTCTCGCCGCGTGCATCGGGCAGCCCATCTAGTTCCTTTGTCGTAACTTCAAAGAGTCGGGTTTTGGTTTCAGTAGGCATTCTCTCACCCTATGCTAGGAAGGCCTCGCTCAATTGCCAACCGAGCCATGCTGTTATCGGTGCCAACAGGTTGAGTCCGACGTACACCGCTGCTGCAGATGTGCTATCGTCCTTGAGGAGGCTGACTGTCTCGACGCCGAATGTGGACATGGTGGTAAAACCCCCCAATAGTCCGGTCCCGATGAACAGGAGTGTCTCCGTCTGTAGTGAGGCGGCCATAAGGGCGCCAAGTAGGAAGGCCCCGGAGAGGTTCACGGCTATTGTTGCCCATGGGACTTCGCCCGTACCGGGGGGCATCGCTTCAGCGACCCACCAGCGTGCTATCGAGCCGATTGCGCCACCCAGACCGACAAGTGCCGCTGGATGCATGGTGCTGGCGGGAACTGACGGGGCTTCATATTTCTGAGAAGGGGGAAGACTTGACAAACAGGCGAGTATAGGGCTGTAGGATGAAAGCGGAGGATGCTTGGGGGGCCAGATGGGTGAACTGCGCGCACCCGCTGTCTCATGAGTTCATGCGTGTTGCCTGTGAGAAACAGTCGTTGGTGGTACTAGCGGCGGACCTCCCCACAGTGGACAGCATAGTGGAACTTATCGAAGAAGTGGGGGATTACGTTTGCGCATTGAAAACTCATGTTGACATGGTCGAGGGTTTCAACATGGAGGATTGGACAAGAGTAGTGGATGCGTCCCATTCGAAGGGGATGTTGCTATTCGAAGATCGGAAGTTCGCGGATATTGGCAGGGTAGCGCAGACCCAGATGGGGGGGTTGTATGATATTCGTTCTTGGGCAGACTTGGTCACTTCTCACAGTGTCAGTGGCCCGGATGTCATCGATGGAATAGCCGCGGCATGGGATGATGTCGAGAGAATAGGGGGGGTTCTACTTCTGGCTCAGATGTCCAGCTCTGGAAATCTTCTAGTGGAGGGATATACCGAAAGTACTCTCGATATTGGCAAAGCCTCTCCTCATGTGTTGGGATATATCGGAAACGGGAGTTCTGTTTCTGAGTTGGAGAGTCTTCGTTCCAAGGTCGGAGAAGGACGAATGATTTGGACGCCTGGTGTAAATCTGAGTGCCAAGGAAGGGGCCCTGGGGCAAAGGTACGGAAATCCGGCAGAAGCAGTCCTAGCTGGTTCCGATGCGATCATTGTGGGTTCTGGTATCCACAGGTCGGACAACCCGCTCTCTGCTGCACGCGAATATGCATCTGCCTCATGGGGAGCTTTGTTGGAGAGGTAGCTTGGCAGTGGCAGGAGACGTGGTAGCATGGGGATGCTCCGCGATTGTGATTTTTGGGTTAGCTTCGTACGTTTTTTTCGAGGTTCTGAAGAGGTGGAGGGTCGGGTTGCGGCTATCTGCCTTGGATGAGAGTCTATTGTACGATGATGGTGTCTCTGTGGAGGTCATCACAGATACGCCCCCCGGCAGCAGCACGGTTGGCGGTGTGGTGGCTGAGTTCGTCGAAGAGGGCCCCTAGATTTCGACGAATCCGAGGTAGAATGCTGCACCAATCCCAATGGACGCTGTGATGACCATTAGAATCAGGATTCGCGAGGCCCTGCTCTTCCTCTTCGGCATGGGTGGTTCTGGGAGAGTAGGCAACGGGTTGGGGGGTGCGTCAGTCTGACTGGGTTCCACTGGGAGTGTGGGGAGAGGTGGAAGATCGGGTGGCTCTTCCTCTATTTCGGGATAGAGTGCATCTAGGTCCGCCAATCCGGGAGCATTTGGGATGGGGCCATTCATCAGGACCCACTTCTGGTCGATATCGGCCCTGGTAAGGGGCGTCACGAGTACAGAGACGGCCCCGGCAGAATAGGCTGCATCATTTGCCTTGCTCATTCGCGATTTGCTCACCACGAATACTACTCTCGCTTCTGGATCGCTCTCGCGGATCTCCAGAGCCGCTACGTGCCCGTCCATCGTTGGCAAGTTTAGCCCCATGAATACCATGTTTGGCTTCATCTTGACGTACTCGTCCACGGCCTTGTCCCCGTCGTTGCAGATTCGGGAGGCCCATCCCCTCTGGCTCATTATCGACTTCAGCCTGCTTGCCGTGATTCCGTTCTCGTGGACTATGAGGGCAGTCGGCTTGTCATCCGAAGTCATCTGGTTGTCCCACATAGGATGGGGGTCAAGAAGGGGCTGGTCGTTGGCTCATGAAAGTAGTTGGTCTACTAGCCAGTTAGGATCGAACGGTTCCAAGTCATCGTAGCCCTGGCCGGTTCCGGCGAGTATGATCGGTCGGCCGGTTGCATGGGATATCGACAGGGCGGCGCCGCCTCGAGCATCCGTGTCGAGTTTGCAAAGTGCAGCACCGTCGAAGGTCAGTCTCCTCTGGAACTCAATGGCTTGGGTAACTGCATCGTTTCCGGCAAGGGCGTCTGCGACGAAGATTACCAGGTGTGGATTGGTGACCCTGTGCACCTTCTGGAGCTCCTCCATCAGATTGGACTTGTTCTGCATCCTGCCTGACGTGTCGATGATGACTACCTCGTCGCCCTTGGCTTTCGCACTCTCTATGGCGTCCCTTGCGACGGCTGCTGAGTCTCCCCCCCTCTGGCTCTTTATGCACCTGATTCCCAATCTGTCTGCGTGAGCGGCTAGTTGGTCTATGGCTCCTGCTCTGAATGTGTCTGCAGCAGCTAGCACTACTCCGAATCCTTGGTCGTCTAGCCTCTTGGCGATCTTTGCAGATGTGGTTGTTTTTCCGGTTCCGTTGACACCCACCATCATGATGACCACGGGGGTCTCTGCGGACACAAAGTCCCTGATTGTCCGATCGAAGTCCCAGTATCCAGCTTTGAGAAGGGACAGCAGGGCACCCCTGAGGCTTCTCTCGACGACCTCGCTGAGCGGGGCCTTCCTGCTGACTCTGGAGCCGATAAGGTGAGCCCTGAGGTTGGTGATTAGCTCGGAAGCAGCATCGTGGCCCATGTCCGATGACAGCAGTTCGTCCTCCAGCTCATTGAGTATCTCATCCAGAACCCGGCCCCCACTAATCACCATCCCCCCGATATTAGTGTGATATTCGGATAGGTCGATTTCGAAGCTCATATCGGATTCTGCCAGTCTTCTTCCTGTGGTTGAGTCCATTGGACTTCTTTTAGAGGACTTGGGGGGTTGCTGAGATGTCTTGGTAGCTTGTTCTCGAGCGGCCCTCTTCCTCTCCTTGGAGTTTGTTGGGACAGCGAATGGGTCTGCGATTTCGTCTTCGAAATCGTCCCATTCACTAGCAGGTTCGGGTTTTTCCTCGGTGGGTTTTTCCTTTTCCTTCATTTTTCTTAACGTGGCTTCTCTCTCGGCTATCGCTTTCTTTGCCAATTCAGAAGACTCGTCCGTCAAGATGCTGTTATCGTCATCGGTCTGCTTGACCTTCTTTCGAAAGCGGTCGAAGAGTCCCATGGAAAGTCCTCAGTCATCCAGGGTTAGTTCGGTTCCCCTCTTTCTTCTGGATCTTCGCTTGGGTTGGCTAGCCTGGGTTTCTTCGGGCTCCTTCTGGCCTTCCGCCTCTGGGCCCTGAATCCCATTGGCTATCTCATTGAACCTACTAGCTAACGCGACCACGTGATTCTCGAGCTCGTCGTGCTCCTTCGAAACCGAGTCTATGATTCCGTTCAACTCGTCGTTCCTCTTTCTGAGGATCTCTAGGGCTTCCGGCCTGGTCCTCTCTGCCTGTACTCTGCTTCCTATGTCTACCACGGCGCCTGCATCGGCTGGTATGTCGGCCACGATTTGGACGCCGGCCCCCAATGGTACCATGGCGCCCTTTGCTCCATCATCCGAGATTGACTGCAGTGCCTCCATAGCGTGCTCCTGTTCGATTTTGATTCCCTCTAGATTTCGGATTTGCTGCTCCAGGGCCTGGAGGCGTTCTCTGTTTACCTCAACCAATTGGGCCAAGCGCTGAAGCTCTGCCCTGTCAGGCTCGGTCATGTACCACGGGAAGCAGGGGGTGCAATGAAGGCGTCGCTGGTTCAATTATCTCTGGTTCTCGTCACCTGGCAGCAGCATGACCGTCCCCATAAGTCCTGAAAGGACGAATGCAGCCAGTGAGACCATGAACGAGGTAGCCTTCCTAGATCGGGTGTCATCCAATTCGCTACAAAGCCCCCAATCGGGAGTGCTGAAATTGTTGTTCATCGCGCGATACTGGAGGTCGCACTCCCTCTCATACTCCCTCTCCGCATCATCGTGGTTCTGCATCAATTCCAAAGAGAGGGACAGGAGGACAATCGAGCAAGCTATGAGTGCGAATCCCTTGGTGGAATCTGAGGGCAAGTCACTCTCCGTCCCAGATTCCTTCTGCTATCATGAACTCCATTACTCTCTCTGAGACATTTGCCCGGTTTCCACCTCGAACCCCTGTGGCGGAAACTGCGAAAACCTCGGCAGGGATGTCTTGGGCCTCCCTCACCTCGTAGCCAACCTTGCGACCATAGGAAACGGCCTCTATATCTGGCATTATCCAAGCCTCGACATCCTCATCGGCATATCTGTGCTCGACCATTCGCTTGCGGAGATGAGCGGGGTATGGGTCGGAATCTGTGACAGGGGTGTCTCTGATCCCGACGATGACTCTCTTGCCCTTGTCTAGCTCTTGCTGGATAAGCCATTCGTGCCCCACGTGAAGTGGTTGCCAGCGTCCTGGGAGCAAAACCGCCTTGGGCTTCTCGAACAAGTGCGAGAGCTCCTCGACCATGTCGTCCACCGTGTGGCCCGGTGCGCCGCTCGAGTCTAGGGTCATGTGTGCGCACTGGGGCTCGTCGAAAGGGTCCGAAATTCCCGTGAAGTTAGAGATCTCCCCCGACCTAGCCTTGGCATAGAGGCCCTTGACGTCCCGGTCCTCGCATACTTCTAGGGAAGTTGAGACGTGCACCATAATCGAGTTCTGGGGCAGGATTTCCAGTATTCTTTCACGAACGTCCTCGTAGGGTGTGATGAATGAGCAAATCACAGGGGTGTGCTTGGACATCAGTCTAGCCATCTTCGCGATGCCAAGTAGGTGCCTCTCTCTTCCCTGCCTTGAGAAGTCGTTATTCGAGAAGAAGTCTCTAATCGTGTCTCCATCGAGGAGTTCGGCTCCATACCTCTTTGCTGCGGCCTCTGCTATCGTCGTCTTACCGGCCCCTGAGAGTCCAATCAGCCAAACTACCTTGTTTCCCATTGCCACACCAGAACGACTCGCCGACCGGAGACGTTCATTTAATCCTGATTCTGAGTCCAAATCTCATTCCAATCGGCACTGCATGAAACCAAGAAGTGTGGATTGAGGACATCCCCTACCAAGTCATAGTCCAATGAACGGCAGTCCGGTCCTAGTACGAAACCGCCCGCTGACTCTACGACCGCATGAGCTGCTGCTATGTCCCAGCAGGAAGTCGGACCAAACCTCGGGTAGAGGTCGGCCGTTCCGTCTGCAACCACACAAGCCTTCAGAGATGAGCCCATTCTGACTAAGTCGTGTCTGCCGATTTGTTCTGCGAACCTCTCGTCTCTTTCCGCCCGGTGGCTGCCGCTTGCGACGAGTTTGATCGGGCTGACGGGTTTGTTGTTCACTGAGATCGTTTGCGAAATTGAGTCGACTATGCGAGTAGCGGGGGATGTTTCGCCTCCGAACCACGTTGTCTTGGTAGCCGGGGCGTGCACGACCCCGAAGGCGGGTTTCCAACGGTGCCCTTCTCTTTTCATGAGGGCGATGTTCACGGTGAACATTCCGTTGCGTTTGATGAACTCCTTTGTCCCGTCGAGTGGGTCTACCAACCAAGACGAGTCGGAATCCATCGGATTGCCGACTCTTCCTTCCTCGGAAACGATTGGAGTGTGGGGTTCTATGGATGCCAGGCCCCTGACGATGACATCATGAGCGGCTAGGTCGGCCTTCGTTAGGGGCGAGTCGTCATTCTTGGTCTGAACCTCGATGCCCTCGGCAGATTCGTAGACGTCCATTATCGCCTGCCCTGCTTCAATCGAGATTCGGACAATTTCGCTGGGGTCGAACGCCATGGGAGACCTCTAGAAGTCCTCAAGATTGTCTGCTGCCTGCTCTAGGCTCATTCTGGATTCCTCATCTAGGTAGAAAAGGAATGGGTCCTCATCTCCCATGATCTCCTTCCATGAAGACATCGCTCTGGCCCAAATCTCCTCCTTGGAGTTCCAAATCAACATCCTATCTACGAACTTGCAATATCTCTGGACCTCCTCGTCATCGGGCGCAATTCGTCTCAGGATTTCGTTGGTCTGTGCTATCACCAGACCCCATGTGGGATTCAATTTGTATGTAGTGAAGGGGTTCCTCTCCTGGTTTACTGTGATGTGGTCCCTCCACAAACCGAAAGTCACGTCGTAAAAGAATCCAGCCAGGAGGACGATTGTTAGGACGGTGGTTGCGATTCCGAGTAGACCGATGTAGGTCATGGGGATGAACAGGATTGTCTCGTTCGATTCGAATCTCCACGACACGTAGGGCCACACTAGGAGCGTGATGGTTGCCGTCCAGAAGCCCAGGCCGATTATTGCCTGGCTCTGCTGAATTCGCCAATATTGCCTCATCAGCCACTTCTTCATGTGGGCTACCTCCCGATGCGTCACCTTTCAGAATTGCCCATTATCGTGGCAGGTTTACGCTGTCTGTCGTTACTCTTCCTCTGTTTTGGGGGCCGAGGGCTGCTTTCCCGAAACGCCGAAGTGGGCCTGGACGACCGGGGCACTCGAAGTCGCCGGATCGATTTCTGCGATTCCGTCGACTAGGATGAATCTCCTTGTGACCCTGTGCCTGCTGCCGAATGTTGAGAGGACCCGTTCCATTGCATCGTCCTCATCCGTGGCCACGAGGTCCACTGAGAACGGTTGGTCCCTCTTTCCTGCCCTGTATGACCCGTGCGCTCTGAATGCCTTCATGGCGCGGCCGAGATAGGGCCCTGATTTAACCGAAGCGGGTAGCCAGTTCCTCAAGGTTCAAGTGAGC
>CAYFGC010000056.1:0-9304 GCA_964342625.1 uncultured Candidatus Poseidoniales archaeon
CCGCCAGATTGCCACGAATCAGTGAACTCTCGGTTGGACAATAATTCGCTTAGAGTTGGTATCCCTACCGATTTGAGGTAATCAGTTGGAAGATTTTCAACGCATCTCTCCAGCATTGGGCTTTCTCCGGGGGCGAATTCGTCATGGAATATGACTAACTCCCCATCCCCATCGACTCTGAGGTCGAACTCTACCCCGTCCCCAAACTGCATACCGTGCTGGAGTGCCTCGATGGAATTCTCCTCGGGTTGCTTCCAATCCTCCATCGCCCTTCCGAGAGGCATCTAGACCAAGAATGCAGGGGGCACCTACTTTCGCATTCTTCATAGTAATACAAGTGTGCTGGAAGTTACCGAGTATCCGGGACAACACTGATACTCTGTCACGCCCGCCTAGTCATGATAGACATGTCAGAGACAGTGGAGTTAGACCGAGCATCAGACCCGAAAGCAGTCAGAGGATACGCATTTTTCGATTGGGGAAAATCCGCATTCGAAACAAGCGTAACAACAGCAATCCTACCGTTCTGGTTCGCTCTTCTCTTCTTGGAAGCAAATGGCCTGACTACAACAGTTCTTTCTAAATCAATGTCTAGTGATGCAATATGGTCATTCTCTGTTTCTGGGGCCGCATTGCTGGTCGCAATCATCAGCCCATCTCTGGGTGTAATAGCAGATCGCAGAGCAATCAAGATGTGGTGGCTGAAAATCCTAACATATGTAGGGGCAGGATCAACTTTCCTTCTTTTCGCTGCACCTCTTCTGCCAGTTAGTACCCAATGGGTCTGGCTAATGGTAATGTTCATACTGGCAAATATCGGTTTGAACGGGGCTGGGGTGTTCTACAACGCACTCCTTCCTCACATGGGTAAAGATGACGAAATGGACCGCATATCGAATCTGGCATTTGCTTATGGCTATCTGGGCGGGGGATTACTACTAGTCATCCACATTGCGCTTCTTCTAATTACAGATTATGCAGAATGGGCCACTCAATTGGCGATGGCCACTTCCGGGATTTGGTGGTACGGCTTCGCACTATTGACGTTCAATTGGGTACCCGAGCCTCCAATAGAGAACGAAATGGAGTCATTGGGGATAAAGGAGTCCGCCTCCCTGGCAATAAGGGAGATCAAGAAGACCATAGGAGAGGTTGACAAATTCAGGACTCTCTTCATCTATATGCTCGCTTACTTCTTCTTCATAGATGGCATCAATACCGTGACCGCATTAGGTGGAATCTTCGGAACAACAGTATTGGGAATTACAGGACTTGACCTAATGGTGACGATTCTAGCAATTCAGTTCGTCGCAGCCCCTTCTGCAATTGGTTTCACCAAATTATCTGATAGAATCGGGACAAAACAAGCCTTGACAGCCTCTCTAGTCGGTTGGGTTGTCCTATGTTTTGCGGCACTTGCCTTCGCCCCCCTTCAGTTAGAGTCTCATGAAGAGTATCAGATTCAATATGACTGGGACGATACAACTAGCTCATACAATGTCCAGGTGGATGAGAATATTCCCGAATTGGCCCAGAAGTTAGAATACCAGGATGATGAGTTTGATGAGCAGGGTTGGGCCACTACTTGGAGTCACGTACTCCCCATAGAGATTGATGATCGGAGTGACACAAAGAGATGGATGTTAGTAGAAAGAGACGCAAAAGGCGAGAAGACCAAAGAAACTCATATTCTCTCCCTTTCTGGAATTGACTCCGGAGAGATCTCTTCATTCATCGCCACACTAGACAATTCTAGATTCAGTGTGAGCATTTCAGGAGGTTCATTGGATGCCTCTTCCAATATCGGAGTTGACCACCCTACCAACCTAGGAGATGGAAAACTGGACTGGATCCCTCAGGCTGCCAGAGAATACGTTTGGGAACCACTAGGCCTATCAGTAGGGTTCCAATTCTTACTCTTGGGTTGCGCCATGGGTACCCTATTGGGCGGGTCCCAAGGTCTAGCTAGGAGTCTTTTCGGACAGATGGTCCCAGAAACAAGGAGCGCAGAATTCTTCGGTTTCTTCGGTTTCTTCGGCAAAGTTGCCGCTCTAATAGGGCCCTTGTTGTATGGTTTCATGACAGTGGTATTCGATAGTAGAGTCGGTATTCTCAGTATCTCAGTACTTATCCTGATAGGTACCTTGTTGATGAGAAAGGTGGATGTAGAGCAAGGAAGGAAGGACGCTGCCGCAGAAGATGCTAGGAACCGAGGATTAGCCTAAATCAATCAGAACGAATCTCTTCCAGAGCCTCAATCACCGAGGCTTGGGTTATCCGACCACCCCGTTCCCTTAGCATGGATGCAACTCTGTCGACCTCCTCACCCTCTGCCCCAGCGGTAACTGCCATGTTCCTGACATGCAGCTTCATGTGGCCAGCTTGGATTCCCACAGTGGCTAGGGCACGTAGCGCACCAAGGTTCTGCGCCAGACCCGATGCTGCCATGACCTTCGCTAACTCGTCTGCGCTCTCAACGCCCAGAAGGGCGACATTTGCCTGTGCAGCAGGATGTACCCTAACCGCACCGCCAACCAGGCCAACTGCCATCGGGAGCTCGATGGATCCCACTAGGTTGCCATCATCGTCCTTTGACCACTTGGTCAGTGACCCATACGTCCTCTCGTGGGATGCATAGCTGTGGGCACCAGACTCGATAGCCCTCCAATCCTGGCCACAGGCAAGAGCCACAGCCGATATTGCGTTCATAATGCCCTTATTGTGTGTCGTGGCCCTGAATGGGTCCGCCTCAGCGAAATGATATGCCTGGATAACCCCGTCAATAACCTCGGAGCCTTGCTTTGCATCCTTGCCTCCGTCAGACATCTCTTCTGCGGTGAAAACCGCACTAACCCTCGCGAGACGTAGAACTGCCAAGTTGCTGATGATCCTCAGGATGACTGTCCCACCGGAGATCTCCTCAATCCTCGGGGCGATGGTTTCCGCCATCGTGTTTACCGCATTGGCACCCATTGCATCCCTGCAATCAACTTGGATGTGGACGATTACCATTGGTCCTGATCCAGTCTCTATCACCCTGGCGGAAAGGTCCCTGCACCCGCCTCCGAACTTCACCAGTATGGGGTCTACTTCGTTGCAGTTCGAAACCAACTCTTCCTTGGCCGCCAGAATCGAATCCATGGCGCCATTCGGATCTTCGCATCCGACGACTTGAATTTGGCCGATCATGACTGGGTCGTCATTGTCCGAACTAAAACCGCCGTTGGCTAGACACCTCTTCGCCATGTTGCTAGCCGCTGCAACCACGCTAGGCTCTTCTAGGACGAATGGAATCGCATAGTGGGATCCATCAATCACGAAGTTGGTTGCCACCCCTATGGGGAGCGAGTATGTTCCCACGACATTCTCTATCATCCTGTCTGCCGACTCTTCGTCTAACTCTCCGGAGTTGGCCCATGCTTCTACCTGTTCATCGCTTAATTCCGCAATCTCAGAGAGAAGCTTTCTCCTCTCTGAAACTGATAGTTTGTAGAACCCACCGATGCGACTATTCTCTATTGGCATATCACTCAGACTGAAGACATGACAACGGGCTTCTAACCTTTTTCGAGCAAACAATATCCCAAATAATGCGTTAATTTGGCTGTTAACGCTTTGTTAACGCTTGACTAACCCGTTAATATTGCGTTAATGACGTAAACAGAAAAAATAGGTACTGAGCCAATTATTGCCAAATCCAACCCTCCGCAATTGCGAACTACCCGTTAATTGACACTCTGCAATGCGTGATTATGCGTGAACATTAAGAATCTCATAGGGTGCTGAGGGGCTATGGTGTTGAGCGACCTTTCTCCATCTGATCTCCCTGCTCTTCGGGGAAATCCCTTCGACTCCAGGCCGATCGAAAGGAACAGAGCCAGTGAGTTAGTCGGAAGGGAGGATATCCTGATTAGGTGGAGGGAACATATGCACTCACAGTCACCTCGGATGATTCTACTCACTGGAGAGAGGGGCTCTGGTCGGACTTCCCTGATCAATGCAGTTTCCTCTCAGACCGACGATCGTTTCGTCGGCACTTTTTGGCATTCCAAAGATCCCCTTAACTGCGCTCTTGACGAACTGGTCATTACATTCTGTGGCCATGAAATGCCACCCAGTATGCATCAGAAAGTAGAGAGGGTTGTGGAGACTTTGGACACTCTATCTGGACCATTGCCCCTAGTGGCTTTGGACTACCCTTCGCACGTTGACTTAACCACATTCTTGTCTTTGATATTGCCAATATTGCAAAGACTCCGGGCACTAGTGGTTGTTTCAGTTTCCAACTCCCAAATGGCTTCTCTAGACGAGACTACCAAGGATGTGTTCGACGAGATTGTAACAGTTCAGCCATTTTCTAGTGAGCAAATCCAATCTCTTAGCGACCTCAGGATTCGTAGGATGTCCAATGAAAGGTGGCACATCAATGGAAACCTGCTCAATGCAATCATGTCCAGAACAGGTGGAAACGCTAGATCTGTAATCGGAATCCTGAGGGATCTAGTGGATGAAAGGAGAGGCCTAGGCTCCGAAGGAACTCTGAACTCACTGAGGGGTTGGAGATCCGAAAAGAAGGAAACTGAGACCGATTATGGACTAGAAGATTACCAGTTAGAAACCGCCGAGGGGGAAATACATGAATCCAAGGATGCAGTTTCGGAAGAAATTGTAGAAGATAGGCCCGCGGAAGTGGAGTCGGAGCAAGAATTCGCTGATAATGAGGAAGATGAAGACTGGGACGTTGAACCAGATGACATGTGGCCAGTCGAGGACATCACCCAAGAAGACCCTGTGGCGGATGAAATCGTTGATCACGGACTAGATGGAATCCCACCAGATAGTGAAATCGACTCTGAGAACCCAGAAAAGATCACCGGATGGTCAGCCGACGAAGGAACAATCCTCTCGATGGACGAGGGAACAGAACCACTCGGTAGAGGCCGGAATAGGGGTTTCTCAGGCCTAGTAAACAGGTCTAGAATAACAAATGACTCCATGCCAACGGGTCCAGACTACTCTGTCACTATCCAGGAGCCGGATATTGGAGAACCCAAGGCTTCTCCCAGAGGACCTCCAATCGAAGAAAGGCAACAAACTATGCCGCTCAAGGAAGATAGAAACTCAATTAGCACGGAAAAAAACGCTTTTGAGGAAAGGCATGTATTACACTCCGAAGGTGAATTATGGACAGTAGACTCTGATTTGGAGGAGACCCTACCCGAACTACCCAGCGAGCCAGAATTAGAACCAGAATTAGAGCTCGATGAGACTCTCGAAGAACTCGAGATTGCCGACACTACCGAGGAACAACCCCAGAAAACAGTCTTGCAAACTCCAATTGCGGTCAAAGGCCCCACGTGGGAATCGAAGGGTTCAGTCGATCAGAATCACCTAGGAAGTATGAGTGACGCCGAGAGATTGGTTGTCTCTGTGGCCTCATTGCGTGAGATTTCCCCCTCGGATACTGAGATCCAAGCCCGGCTTGAGGTAGGCAGACCTCGACTTTCCCAGATTTACAACTCACTACACAAATCAGGCATACTGTCCGTGAGGAAGGAAGGGAGAAGTAGACTATTCAAGCTAAGTGAAGGTGCAGGTGCCTTGCTGAGTGAGGGATGAAAATGTCAGATACAATCACCCTTGAGAGGATCGAGAGATACCTAGCACTTACTGCCGAGGCTAGGTCGAAGGCTACGCCTTCCACATCGAGCAAACTCGACGAAGATAGGCTGAATGAGATGCTTCGTATGTGCGACGACTATGCTGCCGATGCACGTCATTTCGCCTCAGAGGGGGACTTGGTTAGCTCCTTCGGGGCAATCAACTATGCCCATGCTTGGCTAGACGCAGCAGTTAGGATCGGACTCATGGACGGACATGGCGACGATCGGCTGTTCACCCTTCCCTAGGCCTCGACCATTCTCAGGGCAGGCCCAGATGTCACTTCGATGTACGAACACCCTCCTTCTACAAGCCGCTTCTTCAGAACTCTGTCCACGGTAAGTACGGGCCATCTGTTCTGCATCGCTAGGAATAGGAGGGCATCATCCGTGTGCCCTTCTTCCGAATCGATTACTTCCGACCTGCTGTAAAGCAGGTCCAGCAGAAGCCCACCGCGGGTCTTGGAGAGGGAGTCTAGCTCGTCCCTCACCCCTGCGATTATCTTCAGTTCTGCCTTCCCTACCACTTCGTTTAGGGATATGTCGAGGTTCAGGCCTGCATCGATTAGGGAAACCCATCCGCATGCATCAACCAGGACAGAAACCATGGGATCAGCCCGAGATGGTCCCATGCCCAATTAGGCGCCACCTGGAACCTACTCTCCTGGAGAGGGTTATCCTGCTTCCCTCCTTGGCGCAGATAGGAAGCCTGAGACTTAGTGTGGCCTTCTTGCCCTTGATGTTAGCGACTGTCCCCACGCTTGTCGCAGTAGCGGAATTCACCATCAGCATCTCGTTTGGCTGCAGGGGCCTGATTACTCCCTCGTCATCACTGCCCGAGATCATCTTTTCCAACAGCTGCAGGTCAAGGCTCAACTCTTCCCAGATCGGCGGCAATTCACCCTCCCTCGCCATGACCTGGCCCGACAGGTCGTCTGCCTTGGTAGCAAGCGGGTCCAGTGGGGTGGATATCCCACAGAGGCCACCCGAGAAGGCGGTCTTCAGGTCTTCACCTCCTCCCTTGATCCCATTTATCGTGGTCCTGAGGGGCTCCCATCGGATCTTGTTGCCCTCCTGTATCCTCCTCCCCGGGGCAATTAGGATGCTATCGCCCAGGCTGAAAGAACCCTCAACTATGCTACCCCCAATCACGCCCCCTTTGATTTCGGACGGACGGGAACCTGGCCGGTTCACGTCAAAAGACCTAGCGACGTACATCAATCCCCCTTCCTTCTCGGACCTATCTGGAGTAGGGATGGTCTGCTCTATCGTCTCAATCAGGACGTCCAGATTCACATCGTGATGAGCCGAAACTGGAATAATCGGGGCATCCTCAGCAATAGTTCCACTGACGAACTCCTGAATCTCTTCGTAGGACTCCATAGCCCTCTCCTTGCTGACGATGTCGATCTTGTTCTGGACCACTACGATGTTCTTGATTCCGGCAATCTCGAGGGCAGCCAGATGCTCCCTTGTCTGAGGCTGGGGGCACTTCTCCGTCGCCGCTACCAGAAGCAATGCCCCGTCCATGATGGATGCCCCCGATATCATCACGGCCATCAGGGTCTCGTGCCCCGGGGCATCAACGAAGGATACCACCCTGAGCAAGTCTCCCTTGCCCTTCTCGCCCTCTGGGTGCTTACCCTTGGCGTAGTGCTCACCGTCGGAAGTAACGTGGAATGAGGTATCCGCGTACCCCAACTTGATGCTGATCCCCCTCTTGCGCTCCTCAGAATGGGTATCGGTCCAAGTTCCGGATAGGGCCTGTGTAAGGGTGGTCTTCCCGTGGTCTACGTGACCAACCATGCCGATATTGACTTCAGGCTGCTTGCTCTTCGCTCTGGCCAGCTTCAATCACCCCAGTCGTCACTCCTCTTCACCAGAGGGCTGTTCGACTGCGGCTTCCTCTCCATCGATAATCGCGGCAAGCGAGCGCTTGCCGGAATCAACTACCTTGAGGTTAATCTGACGTGTATCCTGACTTATCACATTCCCACGGAGGTTTCTCCTCCTCCTCAGGCCATCGTACTTGTATCGGTACTCCTTGCTGTTCTTGTTGACGAATTTCTTTCCCTTGTAGCCCACTCCGGCAGTAATCAGAACCGATTTGACCCCAGATCCGTCAAGATCCGACCTCATTGGCCTTCCCGTGACGTCGGAACCACCCGTTATCTCCAACTTGTAACCAGTGAGGATCGTATCTCCGTCTCCGACGAACATCCCGTCCACCGAATCTCCGATCTTCTTTCCCAGGAAGTGGTTGTAGTTTGCACCAGTGATGTCCATTGCGAATGACCTCCCTCCTGACTTGGGATCGGTGTCGTTCACCACTGCCTTGAAGGACTGCTCGCCTGCCATCTGGTCACCTTGGACGGCATCCCGACATAAGGCCCCTATAAGAGCGGTTCGGAGTCTACTTACTGCCTATCTCCTCAGAAGCTCGTTTTCTATCCTGCTTCCGATAACCGCAGGAACCGAGTTTGGCATTGTGATGTAGCGCGTCCTGCCTCTGCCTCTATTCGTGCTGGAGGACCTGCTGACAATCAATCCCTCCGACTCAAGATGCTTCAGATATTTCCAGAATGTAGTGTAACCCTTCGGATCCTCGTTGTTCTCTTCACACACCAACTCATACAACTTGCTAGCATCCCCGCTCGATATCTCCTCCTCTCTCTTCAATCTTCTGCAGATTCCGAGGAGAACCAATTTCTGATGCAGTTTCAGATCATCAACCTGATTTGGCTCCACAGAGGCGGAGTGAGAACTACTTGGGAGGACGTCATCTTCCGTGACTTTCCCCCTGCCTTCCTTTTCCGTCTTCCCAATTGCCCTATCTAGCAGTTCGATGGCCATCCTAGCATCCCCTCCCGATTCCTCTGCAAAAATACCGATCTTGTGCAGGACCTCGTCACTAACAGAATTTGGCCTGCAAGACGCTTCGTACCGCTGCCTCGCTATCTCAGCAAGCTCATCCGCGACATAGGTCCTCATTCGGAGGATGTTGCTTTCCCCAAGGCGGGACTTAATTGCGGCCTCGAAAAGGGAGAAGACGGAATCTTCCTGGCTCACCATGATTAGTGATAGTGTACCCTCTCCCTCCTTGTCCTCGTCTATCCTAAGGAGCTTGTAGATCAAGTCCGAGTTATCTCTCCTAACTAGCACGTCCACTTCGTCTAAAATTAGCAGCAGATGACTGTCACGTGAGCGGATATTACGCCTAATGCCCTGGATAACCTCACCCGAGCTGAAACCACGTTCTGGGTGCCCAGAGTCAAGAGAAGATGCTATTTGCTGGAGAACTTGGGATGTAGAGGGATGGCTCCTGCAATTCACATGGGCGATCGAGACCTTCCTTCTCCCCTCGAGTTTTGCTGCGATGTCCATGCAGAAACGGCGAGTCAGCACGGTCTTCCCTGAACCAACATTCCCCGTGATCACCGCCCGACAACTGACATTGTGGTTCTCTATGCCAAAGAACATCGAAGCTAAATCGGACAATTCGTCCTTTCTGCCAACCAACTCGGATGGGGTCCAGTCGTAGGACAATGGCTCCCTGGAAATCAGGACCTTGCCCGCCCCAATCCTGTCTAGGTAGTCCGCCATTGATTCCTTGTCTATTTCGACGTTCTTAGACATATTTGGTT
>CAYFGC010000057.1:0-9281 GCA_964342625.1 uncultured Candidatus Poseidoniales archaeon
CTCCTTCCCGTTGCCATCGCTCGGGGTATGGGCAACCCTCTCAATCCAGTCCTGGATCTCATTTGTGATGTGGGGGATTACTTGGACCGTCTTGCCTAGGTAGTCTCCCCTCCTCTCCTTCTGAATCACGTTCTCATACACCTTTCCTGTGGTGATGTTGTTCTCTCTCGTCAGGCACACGTCGAGGAATCTCTCGTAGTTCCCAAGGTCTAGATCAACTTCCCCGCCATCATCCAGTACGAAGACCTCTCCGTGTTCGAATGGCGACATAGTCCCGGCATCAGTATTCAGATAGGGGTCAATCTTCACTGCAGTTACTCTCAGTCCAGCGCTTTTTAGGAGAACACCAATGCTACTTGCAGTCACTCCTTTCCCCAATCCGGAGAGCACTCCACCCGTCACTACGACATACTTCATCTCATCAACGGGGTCCGAATCAGTCGCCCATCCCCTATCAACATTGGCCACGAAAATCCTGTTTGCCCTTTCTTTAATTTCAAGTAGCGTCAGATTTACGGTCGCACATGTCGGGCACCTCGGGAGACAAGGTGCTCGTCACTGGTTCCTTGGGTCAGATTGGTACTGACTTGGTCCAGGCTCTACGAGAAAGACACGGAATCGACTCGGTAATAGCATCCGACATCAGACATTCGGCAGGGCACTCATCGGTAGAAGGTGGGCCATTCGTGACCCTAGACGTCCTAGACACAGACGGGATTTTCAGAATCTGCCAGGAAGAGGGAGTTGGTACGATTTACCATCTAGCTGCGCTTCTTTCTGCAGTCGGAGAGCGTGATCCAGATTTGTGCCGCAGGATCAATGTGGGAGGGACAATATCAGTCCTAGAGGCTGCCAAGGAATGCAATCTGAGGGTCTACTCGCCGTCATCGATAGCCGTTTTCGGCCCAGACTCGCCTAGGCACGCCACCCAGGATTCTCCACTCAACCCCACAACGGTTTACGGTGAGACAAAGGTCACCGGCGAGGCCCTGGCTCAAGAATACCTGGAACGCTTCAATGTCGACACACGTGGTATCAGATATCCAGGCCTGATCTCATACAAGGCTCCTGCTGGAGGAGGGACCACCGACTATGCCGTGGAAATATTCCATGCGGCTCTGAATGAAGGGCACTACCAATGCTTTGTCCGTCCTGACACCAGACTTCCGATGCTATACATGGATGACGCAATCAATGCCACCCTATCTCTGATGGACTCCAATGAAGAAGATCTTGGGGGCTCCCGGTCCGGATACAACATCCCCTGCCTATCTTTCTCAGCGGGGGAACTTGTGGATGCAATTTCCAAGAGGGTTGAGGGATTCACTTGCGATTTCGTTCCAGATGTCAGGCAGGAATACGCCGACTCATGGCCAGATTCGATAGACGGATCCCTTGCAGAGGAGGAGTGGGGCTGGACACCTGAGTACGACCTCAACTCCTTAGTCGATGAGATGCTCAAGGGAATATCTAGCCGCTAGATCTCGTCTTCTCCCTCCCAATCTGGGGTGCTCGGGTCAGTTCTAGCCCAGAGTACGTCATCGATCCTAAGAACTCCTATTGCGGCTTCGGTAGCACCAGAAAGAGCGTGCTTTACTACGAATTCAGTATCCAGTACCCCCATCTTCCCCATGTCGCAGTTCTCTCCGCTCTGGAGGTCGAAACCAATCCAAGCGCCGGACTCCCTCTGATCTGCCGATAGTGAGAGGATTACCTCCACGGGGTCTCTACCGGCATTTTCAGCCAGTATCCTCGGAATCGACTCAAGCGCTGAAGCATACGCCTCTATCGCAAGCTGCTCTCTGCCCGACTGTGTCTGCGAGAAGGACCTCAGATGTCTCGCAAGGTGGGACTGTATAGCACCCCCTCCTGGAAGGACCCCCGGTCTGCTGTTCAGACGATGTGCCACACCAATGGCATCGTCGAAGATCCTGATCGCCTCTTCCCTCACTGCTGGGGAGGAACCTCTGACAATCAGGGTCATTCCCCCGCCGTCCCCTTCTATCAGGGTGTGCTTCACATCTGCAATTCTTTCCTCGCCCCTCTTGGAATAAGCCCCCAGGTCATCATCTCCTAGTGCACTAACGTTTCTTACCGGCCTAGCTCCAGTAATTCTGGATAATAGATCCATGTCGCTCCTCTCGAATCTTCGATATGCAACGATTCCCGCCTTTGTCAGTTGCGTTATCGCTTCGTCAGCAATGCCTTCTCTGACTACCAGGAGGTCAACACCGAGCGACGAGAGGTGAGCGACCTGCTTTTGCATGTTCTCCCTTGATCTTTCGTGGAATTCCTGCATAATCCCGAGGCTGCTTACCTCAATCGATGCATCTGACTCCAGCTTGGCATGTTCCAAACCACCGTCAATAATTGCAACAATCCCTCCATCAGAATTCTCCGGACTGGTTGCATCGACTCTTGATTTTAGCAGCATCAGCCCAGTGACCAAGGATGAGTCCATGACGCTACCCTCTCTAATCTGGAGGCGCTTCACAACCATCCTTTCCAGATCGTCCCCACCTTCCAAATCCACGAGGCCGTCTGCTGCCTCCACCGCTAGGCTTGCAATCAGGCTGCAAATGGAAGAGTCCCCCTTCCCTTGGAGTGATGTCCTAACCACCTGAGATTTCTGCTCTTCATCAGATTCTCTCGATACCTCCTCGATCTCCTTTATCGACTCCTCCAGCGCAATCGAGTATCCGTTGACGATAATCGACGGGTGAACTCCCATTCTCACTAGCTCAAGGGCATTCTGCAGCATCTCTGCAACAAGAAGGACAGTGGTAGTTGTCCCGTCCCGAGCCGCCCTATCCTGCGATGATGAGGCATCGATAAGCATCCTAGCGGTCGGGTGTTCCACGTTTGCCTTCTCTAGAACGGTGACGCCATCATTGGTAACCAAGGCCGACCCATCGCCGTCAACGAGCATTTTGTCCAGCCCCTTTGGACCTAGGGTTGAACGAATCGCTCCAGCAAGAGATGAAGCTGCCTTGACGTTGTTTACTAGAGCCGTCCTCCCGTGGATTCTGTCCGTGTCTTCCAGAGCTACATCGTGATCAGACTCGACCATATGTGCCATTCCAATCAAGCCTCTGTTTTCAATACGCTCATACTCAATCCGCCCCATTCATCTCGAGCGGTATCCGTTCCATTCAAATACCACCTATCTTTCCCACTATACAACTAGAGGTTGATTAGTGATAGTATGACTGGAGAGAATTGGGACAATTTCGATGAAGAAGCCATCGAGGAAATGGTCAGGATGTTCGAACAAATGGGCATGCCAGTCGACATAAATACTCTGAAATCTATGATTAAGCAAGTAAGAAGCCAATTCGAGGAAATGGGAATAGATCCCGAGAAGGTCTCGATGAGCGAGGTCAAACTAGGACTAAACTCTGATCCAGAGGAGTTCATGAAGAACTTCGAGTCTATGATTAGTGGGCCTCAGGGCCTCGGAGATTTTCTGAAGAAGATGGGCGTTGACATTCACATAAAACCCTCTGTTTCTGAAGTCAGAGTCGATGTAGACGAGAGTCAGCACGAATCGAAAGACGACTCGATACCAGAGGAGGACGTGTACGTCAACAATGACCAGATGTTCGTGACTATCGATGTATCGAAGTTCGATGACATCTCTTCTGACAATCTTGAATTGAGTCTTACCGGAGAAGGTGTTGTTCTACAGATGCTAAGGACCAATCAGATCAGGCCGTTCAGAACATTCGTACTCCCACACGCATCATCAGGGGTCGCCAATTGGGAGATTAACAACGGCATCCTAGACATAACATTCGAACTGAAGTAGTTTGGAAAAACAGGAGAAATGAAAATGGGATCTGCAGTAATAGGAATTGACCTAGGAACGACAAACAGCTGTGTAGCTACGATAGAAGGTGGAAAGGCGGTAGTAATACCCAACTCCGAGGGGTCTCGGACCACTCCTAGCGTGGTTGCCTTCACCAAGGAGGGAGAACGTCTGGTTGGTGTCACCGCGAAGAGACAGGCTGTTACTAACTCAGAGCGGACAATCATCTCGGTAAAGCGGGAAATGGGCACGGATTGGACACAGGACATAGGCGGGGACAGCTACTCCCCTCAGGAGATTTCTGCCTTTGTTCTTCAGAAGCTTAAGGCCGATGCAGAAGAGTACCTGGGTACTGAGGTTAAGCAAGCAGTAGTGACTTGCCCGGCATACTTCTCGGATTCCCAGAGGAAGGCGACTAAGGACGCAGGAAGGATTGCCGGACTGGAGGTTCTCAGGATCATCAACGAACCAACCGCCGCAGCACTGGCCTATGGAGTCGACAAGGAGGAGGATCAGACTGTCCTCGTTTACGATCTAGGAGGGGGGACATTCGATGTCTCCATACTGGAGATTTACCAGGTAGACGGACAACCCCAGATCGAAGTCAAAGCAACCAGTGGCGACAACAGACTAGGTGGTGACGATTTCGATGAGGCTGTGATGGACTGGATTGTTTCCGAATTCAAGAAGTCAACAGGTATTGAACTGGAGAAGGATCTGCAGGCCATGAGCAGGATCCGTGAAGCAGCAGAGAAGGCTAAGATTGAGCTTTCTGGCACTCCGTCTACTCAGATCAACCTACCATTCATCACAATGAAGGACGGCCAACCAGAGCATCTCGACATGTCTCTATCTCGCTCGAAGTTCGAGAAACTCACATCCACCTTGGTCGAGAGGACGATGTCCCCCACCCGACAGGCCATGAAGGATGCCAGCATAAAGAAGGGAGATGTGGACAAGGTATTGCTAGTCGGGGGTTCGACTAGAATTCCAGCAGTACAGCAGGCGATTGAGAAGGAGGTCGGCAAGGCACCCTTCAAGGGAATCAACCCGGACGAGGCAGTTGCAATGGGGGCCGCCCTACAGGCTGGAATAATTGTCGGCGACGAGGGCGTTACCGATGTCCTCCTGCTCGACGTCACGCCTCTTACATTGGGGATTGAGACACTCGGCGGTGTAACTACGACCATGATCGAGAGGAACACAACAATCCCTTCAAGAAGGTCTGAGACATTCTCCACCGCTGCAGACAACCAGCCAGCTGTGGAGATCCATGTCTTGCAGGGAGAGAGGGAATTTGCTAAGGACAACATTACCCTGGGAAGATTCCACCTGATGGGAATCCCAGCTGCCCCTCGAGGCATCCCCCAGATTGAGGTGACATTCGATATCGACGCAAACGGAATCGTGAACGTCTCCGCCAAGGATCTGGGAACCGGTACAGAGCAATCGATCAAGATAGAGAGTCAGACCTCCCTCTCGGAGGATGAGATCAAGCAGAAGATCGAGGATGCCGAGAAGTTCGCCGATGAGGACAAGAGGAGAAAGGCAAAGGTCGAGATGAGGAACTCAGCTGATAGCATAGTCTACCAGACTCGAAAGATGATCGAGGAAAACGAGGAAAAGCTCTCCGAGGATGACACCAAACCAGTGCTGGAGAAGCTGGACGAACTCGAGTCCCTGATTGTCAAGGACGAGACTCCCATACCATTGGAGGAAATCGATGAGGCTGCAATACAGGCAAAGATGTCGGAACTGGAGGAATCAATGCATGCGATCTCGACAAAGCTCTACGAAGCAGCTGCTGCTGAGATGGCAGAGGAGAAGGAAGGGGGCGATGACGACGGGGTCGTGGACGCAGACTTCGAGGTCGTTGACTCGGATGACGAGGACCAAGGCTGATTACTCTTCAGTGATAAGCCTGTGAAGAGTCCTGACGTGAACCCCAGAAGTGCCGTACTGGAAAAGTGGATTGACTCCCTCGGATCGAGCCTTGGCACCTGGCCCCCAGGCAGTCCCGGCAATGTCCAAGTGCACCCAAGGAATCTTCTCCGACTCCTCGTCGAAACCTCGATGAGGGACGAAGAACTCCAAGAACGAGGCTGCTGAGTTCGAAGAACCGGCACGCCCACCTATCGATCCATTTCTGATGTCCGCAAAGGCAGAATCAGTCATGTACTTCCGGAACTGCGCGTTCAGGGGCATCCTCCAGACAGGCTCACCGCTTCTCCTTGCAGCCGCCTTGAGCCTCTTGGCAATCCCCTCCTCGTTTGCCCACATCCCAGAAATCTGATTCCCTAGGGCAGTAACCACTGCACCAGTCAGTGTCGCTAAGTCTACTATGTACTCCGGATTCAGCTCCCCAGCCTTCCAAAGACCATCGGAAAGCACGTTCCTCCCCTCGGCATCGGTGCTGAACACCTCTACTGTCTTCCCAGAGTACGTCTTGAACACGTCCCCTGGCCTATAGGCACCGGAACCAGGCATGTTCTCCGCTAGGCAGGCGATGCCATTCACCCTCCTGTCAAAGCCGGTCGAGTGCAGGGCATCCATCAGGCCGAAGACCGTGGCAGCACCGCACATGTCGTACTTCATGTCCCACATGCCTCTGGTGGGCTTGATCGAAATTCCCCCTGTGTCGAAAGTAATGCCCTTTCCAACTACGCAGGGCCGCTGCTCTCCTTCATCGGCATCCGGATTCAAGGTGAAGAGAACCATGCACGGCTTCCTTTCACTCCCCTTGCCTACGTTGATCAGGCCACCCATGCCCAACTCCTGCAATTTTTCCCATTCGTATACTTCGACTTCTACGTTGGACTTGCCCTTCGACCACTCAATGGCCCTTCTGGCATACTCCATTGGGTAGAGGACGTTGGCTGGCTCGTTCCCAAGGTCCCGTGCCAAGTGGACCCCTCCAACGATCGAATGGACTTTGCTAAGCCCTCTCGAGAGACTTTCTTGGTGTCTGCTGCTAGCTTGGAAATCAATTCTCCATGGGTCTTCGATATGTCCATCGGGAATCTCCTGGTGAGCTAGGAACTCATAGTCTCGCAGCATCATACCCTCAGCGAAGTCTAGCATCCGAGTTGAGGACCAGCCGGAAGTGAACCTGACTGTGACATCCAGCCCCTTCTTCTTTGACATTGATGCAATTAACCTAGCACCCGTGTTCCTGGATCTCTTGTGTCCGAGTGAGTCCTTTGCCCCCATTCCCACCAGGATGATGTTGCAACCCGGGGTCCACAGGGTCATCCTATTGCCCCTCTTGCCATCAAAGCCACCAGATTCAAGTGCGTCCCTGACTAGTGACCTCTGACTCCTGCTGAGTCCGCTTAGTGAGTTGTTTGGCGGTTTTTCGCATCCTTCGAAGAGAGGCAGAACCAATTGACCTCCCAATCCTGTAAATTCACCATTGCTTATTTCCATAAATAGTCCCAACTGTACGATTAGTAGGGAGTTTACAAACAATTCCCATGTAAAATTGCCTTTTCAGATGAGAATTAGCTTCTGTTTTTCTAAACCAATTCTTCCCTGGGCCTCAATGCTGCTAGAAGGACACAGATCATGCTGAGGACCACTGAGGGGGAGGACAGGGACCCATTAGCCCCGCTCCTATATTCGATGACTGACTCGTTCACTGGTTCTGATACCCAGGTTGAAGAATCGATCACCCTTTTCTGGTAGAATAGGTGGAACTGGCCCTCGCTACTGGAAATTGGCAGATCTCCGAAATCGAAGGTTGCTACTGTGCTATTCGTGGCATTTACTCCGAAGCCGCATCCAGGTGAGGAGTAGTTGTACTCTTCTTCTGTGTCGAAACATTCGGCCCCACCGGGGAACCAGTTCTCCCCATCTTCTGTCAGATATGTCAGTGTGGCATTTGACGTGCTCGCCCTTCCCAAGTTGGATACCTCAAGATGAGCCACCCCGCCTTCCACCTGCAGTGATTCTACAACAAGGCGTGCCCTCCAGTACCACACGTTTTCGATAAGGTACTTCATCACCTCAAGCTCCTCGCCGAGCCTCTCTGATAACGCTTCGACAGTCCCGAGCAAGAACTGCTCGTCGTCAGTCTCGAATGTGAATGTGGGGTACCCCATCACTCCGTATCCGTAGTCTCTGCTGGTCCCGCAGTTAGGGTAAAGCCCCTGATTGGCGTTGCGGATCGGAATCTCGGAGATGTTCGAATTCACATCGTCTCTGATGAAGTGGAACAGCTCCCAATCTGAAGGCTGGTCGGGCCATTTCCCCCAGGGATAGAGCATAATCCAAACCCCAGTATGCATTGTGACATACAGGTCAGCGTCAGGAACTTCCGTATTCATGTAAATCGAATTAGCTAGAGTTTCCGCTTCACTGAATGCTGCACTTCCTGGCTGTGTCGTTGGGCAGGTGTTCCAGTAGTGGTCGTAGTTTCTATTCAGATCTACTTGGTTGACGTTCCACCTTGTATCAAAGTCATTGCCGTCGGCATTCAGCATGATGAGGATGTGCAATTCGGTTGTTGTCAGGACGTCGAGTACCGCTTGCTCGCCATCCGCCCACCCCTCGATGTAATGCTCGGCAGCAAGGAACGCTAGCTCGGTTCCCAGATGCTCGTTCCCATGGTGTCCTCCATCGATGTAAACTACCTCCTTGGCAGTTCCATCCGGTTTGGTTTCCTGACTCCAATCAGAAATCTGCAACATCCATAGATTCCTGCCCATTTCTGTTTGCCCCACTACTAGGAGGTTGACAATTTCTGGATATTCGTCTGCCCATGCGTTCACGTCCAGCGTCAGTGTTGCATAACTGTGGTACCAGTGTTCCTGGACGATGTCCGGCTGACTAATCTGACCAGATGCCATAGGAGATGCCGATGCTACCATCAGCGAGGCGAGAACCATTACTGCCAGTGAGCGGCGCATAGCGCCGCTGTAGGGGAAATATGATACAATCCTTATCCCTTATTGCTCGAAAAATCAGCGATATGGCAAGCTATCATCTTGGTCGCGATTAGCGCGGCGCTGAACTGTGTCAGCGAACCTTCTGTGCCTGGAACGATTTCATTTACGTCCGCTCCGATCACCTGGCATCTCTCAGAAGAGAAGAGACTCTCAATCACCTCAACCGCGCCCCAGTGACTCAATCCTCCTGGAACTGGGGTCCCCGTCGATGGAACCAATGATCCGTCGAGGCCATCCACGTCGAAGGTCAGCCAAACTGGTCCTGAGATTTCTGAAAGACTCCCAATCATCCTATTCCACTCCATATTGCCATCTGAGACGGAAAGCAGGTCCCTTGCAAGCCATGTCCGAATCCTATCTTCGGATTCCATCAACTCTTCTTCCTCCAGGCTGAAGGCCCTGACTCCGATCTGGACTACCCTCCCCACTCCAAGATCGAGAGCCCTGCGAATGACCGTTCCATGTGAGTATCGCTCACCATTCAGCTGATCCCTCAGGTCTGCATGAGCATCTATCTGGACTATTGT
>CAYFGC010000058.1:0-9089 GCA_964342625.1 uncultured Candidatus Poseidoniales archaeon
GATACGATATCCGAACGGTAGTCGGCCACCCAACAGGTTGAGCAAAATCCTCTGGGACTCCACCGGCACCGGCTCGAGTATCTCACCCACCCGTTCAATTCCGTCGCCTTCGGAGAGCGTCTGGATTAGTGCCGAGGATACCGAGTCATCCAATCGTGATAGGCCGCCCCTCCCCATCAGCCAATCAGTTCCGCGAGCGGAGTTCTGGCGGTTTAGGCTGGAGAAGATGTCCATCGAAAGCCTCTGGACCATGGGGACGGCTTCCACTATTCCGGCTTCACTCATCCTGTCTATGCTGGTCTTCACACGCCCCCTGGTTGTTTTCATCCTCTCAGAAAGAGCCAGTATCGTTACTGGCTGCTGGTCGGAGCAAAGGGCATCGAGCAATTTGCTTGCCAGCTCTATCCCACTATCGCTATCCCCTCCCAGTCCAAGCCCCATCACTAGTTCGGATGTGTCATCGAAGCCATCCCTCCTCGGGCCGATCTCCGAGATAGTGAGCGACAGGCCCTTTGCCTCCTCGACCTCTGAATCGACCTCCATCCTGGTCTCGGATGGCTCCACCATCCCCGCTAGCGTTGAAAGCCGCATATCGAGAATTGTCGATGCTATGCTCGTGCTGATTTCCACGGCGTTGGTCATGGAACCGCCGCGCAGGATGTGGTAGTCCCACTTCCCCCGGGTCTCGGTGGAGACCAAACCCGAACTCTTGAGCTTCTTTATCTGCTGGAAAATCGCAGTGTTGGACAATCCCGTTGCTTCCCCCAGATCGCTGCTTTTCCAGCCCTTGAGCGGGTCTGCCAACAGGGCATCTCGCATTATCCTCTGGAGCCCTCCGTTCTCGTCCCTCCTCCTGATCAGACCCAGGCTGTGCAGAATCCAATCTGTGAGGACGTCTGCGTCAGTCGACCCAGTCGGCATGGGTAGCTCGATCAGCCTAGTGGAGAACACAACTTCAGTGGGGGATTCCGAGGCTCAATAACTTGGCTAGTCTGACAGAGCAAACTACGCGAGTTCTTTGCGAATCTCCAACCACGGGTACTCGACCTTGGACAATCCGAGGCAATCAAGGTGAGGTGCTAGGGAGAGTGTGCCCTGATTGACTATGCCTCTCTTTCGGAGGATTCCGATCGCGCTGTTTACCGTGGTGCGAGATTTGCCCATTTCCCTAGCCAGCTGTGCTTGAGACGATGGCGGTCTCGAGGAGTTAGATAGTATCGTCACGATATTGCGTTGCACTCCCGAGAGTCCTACTGGCAGCATGGCGGCCGCAGTTGCCTGATCGGTCACGCCAGTTCCCTCCAGGATCTCTACTTGGGCCGGGGCCCCCGCATAGTAACAAGTTCGACCATTTACGGGAACTATGGTGACGCTGCGCTCATTCACTAGTGCGCGCAGATGATGCCTCAGAGTACCTGTCGCGACCGAGAGTTGCCTTTGTAGCTCCCTATAGTGAATTCCCGGGGACCTTTCTAGAGTCCTCAGAATGCTTCCCCTCAGTGGGTGCTCCCACGAGTGCTCGCGAGGTGCGGAGAGAGCGCCTGGAGCTAATGGGGCCAATGGCAGTAGAGCTGCGATACCAGTCGCTCCCGCGGCAATAGCGGTAAGGGAATCCGCTATCCAGGGATAGGACTCACGCAGCTGGCGGACCATTGGCATGGGTCGAATCTCGGAAATGCAGGCTTTAACCTTGCAGGGTCTTCTGTTTCGTAGATGCTCGTCTCACACGCTGTGCTTTATCACACGATTCTGATGAATTTTCATATAAGCTACAAGCGGCCCTAAAAGCCTGCCACAATCCCGCCCATGCGAAGTGAGTGAGTAGGTCACACGCACGGGTGATTCCGTCTCGACCACCCTGTCCACCAAACCTGATTCGGTACATGACGTCAGCTTGTCTGATAGAGTCCTGGAAGAGATGCCGCGAAGGAGCTTCCTCAGCTCGTTGAACCTCCTGTCACCTGCTATGTACAAGGTCGCAAGGATCTCCACGGTCCACCTGGAAGAGAAGATGGAGAATGCGTCAACTGCAGCGTCAACTTCCCAGTCGATATCGACTTTTTCGTCGTAGTATGACTCGAATATTGAACGGATATTCTTGCCATCCTCCTTGACTGCTTCAATTGCTTCGTCGACTTTCTTGAAGTCCTCATCAGATATGGCCATTGGTTGCTTGGACATTGTTATCAGGTATTGAGAACAGCATTAGGTGTATAAAATGCACCATAGTGTGTTCAGCAATACTTCAGGGTTAATATGTGTCATCCTACCACATCAGTGTGAAAACCACACTAGGTTGAAAGAGGAAACTAATAATGGACAGATGGCTAGAAGAATGGATGAATGAAGTGATGACTGCTTGGAGCGAGGATGGCACGGAGAACCGTGACACTGCTACAGAGGGAGGACTCTGAATGACCCTCGTGGACAAGATCGTGAAGGCGATGGCGGACTGCCGCTGGGAGCTACCCAGAAGGTGATCCGATGGTCTTCTCAGGTCTCAACTCGATCTCGAGCTGCCCCTCCTGCGGCGCACCGTGCCTGGTCTACAGGGAGTTCATCTCCACAGAGCTCAACAGCTCTGCCTGTATGAAGTGCGGTACGGTCTCACTGACGGTCAACAACTAGGATCCGACGTACTCCGACGGGCGGCGGCCCTCTATCAGGGCGGATAGCCCCTCATGGGCGTCCTTGGTCGCGAATATCTCCGAGAGGGCATCTAGCTCGAGAGCGAGCCCTGACTCGAGGTCGGTCTCCAGGGCAGCATCCATGAGGTCGTTCGCGATCCTGAGGGCCACGGGGGCCGCCCTGGACAGGGACTTCAGCTGTCGTGCGACGTTGCGGTCCTCCGGGTCGAATCCCTCGGGTGCCTTGCCCGAGAGCAGGGACTCCATGTTGGCATTCGAGAAGAAGGCCTGGGACATTGCCACCACGGGGTGGCTGGGGTCGGCTGGCGAACCGGGGTACTTGACCTCCGGCTTGCCGGTTGAGGATATCTCGCGGATGGTGCTTGTGACCTCGGATGGGTCCACGAGATGGGTGATCAGGCCGAGGGCCTTAGCCGTGCCAGCATCCATGAAGTTGCCAGCCAGGACTGCGAATCGAGCCGCCTCTATCCCACAGATCCGAGGCGTTCTCTGCGATCCGCCTAATCCGGGGTATATGCCGATCGATGTCTCTGGGAACCTGAGCGTGGTCTTGTCGGGCAACCCAATCCGGTAATCCGCCGCTAGGGCCAGCTCCAGACCCCCTCCCAGGGCCAGTCCTGTGGTCAGGGCGATTGTTGTCTTTGGGCTGTTCTCGATCGAGTTTAGCACCTTGTGACCGTGGGCCGTGAAGTCGTATATGTCATCGAACGAGTCGGACCTGATCTTGTCGACGAAGAACTTGACGTCGGCACCGGCCACGAAGGCCTTGCCGGCCCCCTCCAGGACTATGGTGTGGACGTCTTCGCGGGAGTTTAGTCCGTCTATCGCATCCCCGAGCTGCGCCACCACAGTCACGTTGAGCGCGTTCATGGCCTCAGGCCTGTTGATGAGCACGGTGGCAGTCCCATCCTCGACGTCAACGTCGACGAAGCTGAACTCGAACGGCTCTGTCCTCTGGGTGAACCACTCTGGCAAATCCAACCCTGCTAGCTCGGCGTATTCCTGCGCCATCCTGGATGCCTCCTGTACGCCTACTCTGTTGGCTAGTTCGAAGGGGCCGAAGGTCCAGCGCAACCCTACCTTTCCGCATCTGTCGACATCTTCCATACTGCAGATTCCCTCGGCTACTATCTGGGAACTCACTGCGAAAGCCTGCCCCATCAGCCTCTCCTTGATCTGGCGGGCGGTTGACTCGTCGCATTCCCCGTCCTCGCCGATATCCCACATCTCGCCCTTCTCCACTAGGGCACGCATGTTGTCGGAACCGGAGAAGCGTGGCACAGAGAGCTGCTCGGAGAGATAGTCACTGCTGTGCAAGGCGATTGTGGGGCCTGTCAGGTTCATCAGACCGAAGGGCCCCAACCCGATTTTGAATTCTTTACGAGCGACGGCGTCTATCTGCGCAGCAGTTGCGATACCCTCGTCGAGGAGTCTGCATGCCTCGTTAATCCATGGCACAAAGAATCTGTTACAAGCGAACCCGGGGGAGTCCTTGGTGACGACTATCACCTTGCCCATTGTCTTGCAGTACTGCTCTACCGCATCCATCGTCTCCTGAGACGTGTTCTCGGCCGGGATCAACTCGATCAATCTGTTCTGAGCTGGGTGAAAGAACCAATGCAAACCGACGAACCTGTCCTTCCTATCTACCTCTTGGGCTAGCGCGTTCACAGACAAACTGGAGGTGTTGGTAGCGAGTATGGTATTCTCCCCACATACGCTGTCCAAGCTGGAGAATATCTCCTTCTTCAGTTCAAAGTCCTCAAAAACGGCCTCTATCACCAGGTCAGTGCTCTCTGAGATGTTCTCGTGACCCACCACTCCCTTGATCCGGGCCTTGATTTCCTCAGTCTTCTCGGGCGTGAATATGCGCCTTTCAATAGCATCATTTAGCTTCATGGCAATGGTTTCGTGTCCCTTTTGTACCCACTTTTGCTCTCTGTCGACCATCTGTACCGAGTAGCCTTCAGTGGCGGATTTTTGGCATATTCCGCTGCCCATCGCCCCTGCGCCTATGACCCCAATCGATTGTATCATGAATCCGCGGGGACGAAATGTCAACATAACTGCAACGGAGGGTCGCTCAGTCATCCGCAGAGCAGGTCCCAGATCCTCTGGGCATGCGCGTCCGGGCCCAAGTCTAACTGGGATATCCTGTCTCTTCCCATCTTGGCCCACTCCTCGCGGATGCTGGGGTCGGCTGCTTGCTCGAGTGCGGTGTGCCATGATGCGAGGTCTTCCCTGTCCAGGAGCCTGCCATTCTGTCCATCGACTATTGTGTCCCGAAAACCCCCCTCGTCAACGAATACCGCTGGTGTCCCAACTGCGAATGCCTCGATGGGCGTCAGCCCGAACGACTCCTTGTGGGCCATGCTAACGACGGCCGTGGCACCGCGCATCAGGCTGACTAGGTCGGAGGACGGGAGTCTCGGTGCGACCCAGAGGCCGACCCCGCTGGAGTCGGCGTGCTTCCTGATAATTTCAAGCGATTTCTCGTCCCCACCCCCAACGTGGGCTAGAGAGAGGTCGGTGCCGGCAAGCATCGATATCGTCTCCCAGGTGCCTTTGGCATGTGAGGCCCGGCCGACGCACACGACGTAATCGCCATCCTCTGGATAGGGGTTCTCGGTATCTTCCGAGGGGTCCTCCGGGAACTCTTCCGTGTCCACGCATGGCCATAGCACGCCAGCCTCAATCCCATACACCTCATTGGCCCTCTGGGCGGAGAAGCTGGAGTTTCCGCTGACAATGGTGCCCTGTCTGGACATGAGGGATTCCATCAGGGACTTGTCCCTGCTCCTCGCTCTCGAGAGTGCCGCCTTGGTCAGTGCCAGGTTCCTCCTTGGGGAACCATCCGCCCTCAGGTGGAGAGTGTCCTCGTAGAGGCCACGATGGGGTTCGAGCAGATGGAGGTGCACTCGCAAGCCCGGTGGTGTGTGATCGAGTATCGGCATACTGCCATCGCCGCTCACGAGGTGCATTGCCACGGCCGATTCCATGGCCTCGGAAATTCCGGGGCAGGATTTCCAAGCCTTCGATGCAGTCCCCCTGCCCGAGTCGAGTACCACGGAGATGGGGTCTGTCGAGAGCTCCCAGCTCTTCTCTGGATGGATGAGGCCTATCCCGTTCTCTGAGCACGTCCTCACCAACTCCTCGGAGGGCTGTATGGTGGCCATGGTGACTGAGAACAACCGGTTGATGGCAGGGAGGACTCTGAGCAAATCGCGCTCTGCTCCGCCCATGGCCTGGAACGCGCCTTTGGCCACTAGCAGTCGAGGTCTGTTATTCTCGCTCATCGGCCCAGGACCCTCCTGTAAACTTCGAGTATCCTGTCCGTCACCCTGTCCCATTGGTAGTCCCTTGATGCGGCCTTTCCGGCTGCCCCCCACTCGGATGTCTCTTCCTCGTCGGCCTCGATGACCCTTGACATGGCCGATGCGAGTGATTCCGGTTCCTCGCAGGGCACCGAGAGTCCGCAGGAGAAGCTGTCTACCAAGCCCCCCAGGCCGTTCACGTCGGCCATGATCACGGGAGTGCCGGCATGCATGGCCTCGAGGAGGACTGTGGGAAGGCCCTCGAAGCGAGAGGGTATCACGACGCAGTCACTGTTCTCGTACATCCACCTCTTCTCGGAGTCCGAGACGAGTCCCAGCACCGAGATGAAGTCTCTAGCACTGGACGCGGCTACCCTCTCATCGAGCCACTCCGAAAGCTCGCCTTTCCCTGCTATCGCCAGGTCGAAGCCGGGATCCCCGTCATAGGAGTCCATGGCGTCCATCAAGACGTCCAGTCCCTTCTGGAAGCTCAGCCGGCCAACGAAGGACACCAGAGGCCGGGACTGTTCCGCCGATGAAATCCCTGCGGGTCTGTTCGGCGAGTCCTCAACGGGCGTGAAGCCGTTGGGGATGACATCCATGTCTCCCTTGACCCTCTTGCTCCTTAGCAGTTCCTCGAAGAACGGAGTGAGTACGATCCTGGCATCGGAAGAATGGAGCGTACGCCTCCCTTGGAGTGACCATCTGATCCTCTTGAGTATCCTGCCAAGCACTGTGGTCTTCACGTAGTCGTTGTGATATGTTGTAACGACGGGCTTGTCCGCCCTCTTGGCCTTGGATAGGGTGCGCCTGATCAGGACAGGGAGGGTGTCATGCAGGTGGACGATGTCGAATTGGCTGATGTCTAGGTCTCTCACCGAGACCATTGGATCGACTCCCCCTAGCACCCTTGATGGTGGGATCCTGATTACCTCTATTCCCCCCCTTGTGAATCGCCTTTCCTCGTGAGCTGGTACATCCGCGCACCAAACTGTGACCCTGTGGCCTCTCCGTACGAGCTCGCGTCCTATCTCCTCTGTATGCTGGTTTCCTCCTCCTCGATGTGGATAGAACCATACATGGGCCAACAGGACGTGCAGTGGACGGGGGTCTTCCATCAGAGCCGCCACTGGGTCCCCTGTTTGAAAACACCCGTTGTCTGGGTCTTTGCCAGCATCCTGATTTTAGCCCGGATGCTGGCCCTCGGGGGCGTGTTCAGGCGCATCGTTCTAGCTAGATCGTCCAAAGACGAGACTGGATATGGGGCAAACGGCGTTGTCGTGGAGGAACTACTCGATCGGGCCAAGTGCAGTGGATGGACGCGAGCAGCGACCGTGGGGGAAGGGGGCGAGATATCGGATGCGGTGGGGGAATATGGGGCCGATCTGGTCCACATACCCAACCAGTACGATGCACACATGGTGCCCGCGAGGGGAGCATCCGTCCCATATGTCGTGTCCGTGCATGACCTGTATGACCACCGTCCTCGCGCGATTGACGCCGGTGACGTCCCAGTGCCCCTCGGTGACAGATTTCCACCATCCGCGAAGGCACGCCTCCTGGCCTCTTGCAGAGAGGGGATGGCGAGGGCAGACCTGCTCCTATGCTCCTCCGAGAGGACCATGGTGGAGGCGAGGGGGATGTTCCCCGAGACACGGTGCGTCCTCGTCAGGGACTCGATAGACGACGATTTCTGGGACCCAAACAGGAACCATAGACCCAGGAGCATGCTGGGAGACTTTGGTGACGAGGGGAAGTGTCTTCTTGTCTCCGTGGGCGAGAAGGACCCCCGATGGCGGGCGCAGTTCGTCAACGAGGTGATAGGCTTGGTTCCCGACGAGGTTCGAGAGGACCTGCTTCTGTTCCGGATCGGTTCGGGCAGGATCGACTGGGAGCAGGTTGCCGCAGCTTTCCAGCACGCCGAAGCAATGCTGTACCCTGGGGTTTCAATCGGTTTTCATTCACCGGCCCTTGAGGCCTGTGCTGCCGGATGCCCCGTTCTCGCATCCGACTTGCCCATGCACGACGAGTTGCTTCCCCCGAGGTGCCTTCTCCCTGCAACGGATTCCGACTACTGGGTCTCGGCCATAGTCGATATCCACGCTGAATGGGTTAGGGCGGGTGGCGTCCCCAGGCACGTGGACGACGAGCTCCTCTCGATGGCGAAGGAGTCATTCGGCAGATCATCCCATGGAGATGCGCTTGCGAAGGCATATGGCATGGCCTGTGAAAGTTAAGAAAGCGAGAAGGTAGAGGTGTTCTCATGCAGGCCGGGCACCAATCCCAGAAGATTCGTCGACACGATATCGACTGGCTGAGGGTGATCCTGTTCGGTCTGCTAATCCCCTTCCACGTGGCAATAGGGGTCTACTGGTCAACCTATGGCACGGAAGTGAATCCGAACATTGACGAGATATCAGCAGGGGACAGGAGGGAGTTCGTCGAAGAGAGCAACGACTACACTGCCGAATCTGTAGACTTCACGAGCATGGTCCTGCACTGGCTTCACTCTTTCAGATTGGCAGCACTATTCCTGATATCGGGTTTCGGCACTGCGTTCGCCTTCAAGCGGCGCACGTGGCAGAATTTCCTGGAGGAACGAGTCAAGCGACTGCTACTCCCTATGTTCTTCGGAGCATGGACTATGGGGTTCGCTGGTTCTGTGATCCTCGGGAACGAGGACATGAGCCCCATTGGACTCACCTTCGGATTCCTCTTCGGGATAGTCTGGAGGTCGCTGGTGTTCTGGATACCGATTTTCGGGAAGCTGGTCGCCCTAGGGCATCTGTGGTTCCTGTGGAACCTATTCCAATATTCCCTGATTCTGACTCCAATATTCCACGTGGTTAGGAAGAGTCCGGATGGGAAGATGGCGAGTTTCTTACGAAGCCCCTTCAAAATCCCAATGGGAATCGGGCCGTTAGTCGTGATGCCTCTGCTACTGACCATGACCGAGGTCGTTTTCAAACCGTGGTTTCCTGGCTACATCGGGGTTGCGTACGAATATTTCTGGTTCCTCGTATTCTTCGCCTTCGGGTACATGTGCATCATCGCCAAGGAGGAGTACTACGCATTCATCGAGAGCAAGAGGGTCGCAATCACAGTCCTCACGGCACTTTGGACGGTT
>CAYFGC010000059.1:0-8985 GCA_964342625.1 uncultured Candidatus Poseidoniales archaeon
CGGATAACCGTCGTTGAACCAGTACCGGGGGATTGTCTCGCCGTCGTCGCAGACAAAGTCGGGGTGGTTGTCGTAATAGTCATCGTCGCCGCCTTCGAGTCCGGATGCCACGAGCCACTCCTCCACCTGCTCGAAGCCCGCTTCTCCCAGCTCCTCCACGCCGCTCGATAGGGCCTTCTCCAAGGAAACCTCCATCACGTCGGTCATGGCCCATGGGACTGGTAGCACCAGTCCGCACTGGGCCTGGTATTCGATGCCATCAACCGTCACTACCTCGGTATTCGAGACGGTTGGGCAGTTATGGCCCCATAGGGCGTATGAGCTCACGCCCATCTCGCCATAGATGATTCCCTGATCGGGGATCGAGTCTGAAAGGGCCACGTTGAACACGTCGATGTCCAAGTCGAACTCGTCGGTGGGAAGGCCTGCGGCGGACATATCCAGGGAGTAGCCAGTGAGGCTTGAGAAGCTCCCCTGCACCTCAGGGCTGCCTTGATCGTGATGCTGGACATACTTTGGTTCGCCTTCCTCGAACTCGAATTGCTCACCACCATTCCTGCACATTTGGTAAGTCTGGAACTCATAACTTGAGCAGTAGGTGTGGGCGCCGTCAGAGGTGGCGCCAGCAGCAGGACTGGTTTCGCCCATTACGAAGTGATAGTCCATCGGAGTGTTGCCATTCCATTGCGTCGGACCATGATCCAGCCACGTCGCATTCAGGTCGACGATCTCGAAGGAGACTTGTACGCTAGCCGATATGTCCGGCGAGAGGACCTCGTTGGCTGCTGTGACTCCTAGCTGTGCATCGAAGCCCATGGAGACGGAGAACTCTGCGTCGAGCAGAAGTTCCCCCCCGTAGACGTACATGTTCTCGTCCACGTACTCTACGTAATTGGCGTTCAGGACCAGCAGGTAGTCCTGGTAGGCGCTGAACCACGCCTCTATCTTCTCTTCGCCGTCCGACCAGTTGGTCGCCATGCCTGTGTCGGCCATGCTCCCGTGCCTGATCGTCAGCTCCGTTATTCGCTTGGCGACCTGGTAAGACTCGCCGTTCCCAGTTGTAACAGTGAATGGTCCGGACTCGTCCCACGACTCTATGAACATCTGGGTCGAACCGCTCAATACCTGATCGTAGTCCAAGTCGAAGCCAGCGTACGACGCGGCCTCCTTGAGATCCCTGTTCAGTTCGTTAACGTCGACCCCAGTCATGTTGAACGCATCCCCCTCGAAGTGGGACCAGTCGTAGGTGATCCCCCAGATGGAGGACTCATCCTGTCCCTCGGCATTCGATACTGGCGCCGTTGAGGCGACCATCAGCATGCACATCAATAGCGTTACTGCCTTGTTCTTCATGCATCCGCCCATAGAAGCCGGGTTATAGAATTGGCCCCGGATTACGCTATTCCACTTGATCCGTCCATGACTGGGCCCAATGATCGAAGATTCGTATCTCGAATTGGGCCACGGAGTTGGTTCGTACGGAGAAGACGTCCCATTCGGAGAGCAGGCCCCGATGGCCGGCATCGATCCATGAGAGCTCCCACCACGTGCCGTCCTCCAGGGAGACGTTTGTCTCGCCGTCGTTAAGCATCAGGCTAGCCATGGAGGCGCCCTCGGAGAAGACGTGCATCTCCATCTCGGAGAGCGTGGCCTCGTGGGACATCTCACTGGGCACGGTTCCGATCACCGAGGTGGTGTCCCCGTTTACCGACTGGTGGTCAGGGACCGGGATGAATGGAACTGTGGAACGGGGGAACTCCGTGAGTCCGCTCATTGCCAGATAGCCCCCTCCCTCGAGGAGGTTCGCGTAGTAGTCGGTGCTGAGACCCTCGTCCCAGTCCCCCGTGGAAACGGAAATTGAGAATTCCACGTCTTCCATGCCTAGGCCCCCGGAGTAGATAGTAAGCCCGACGATCCTGGGGGGAAGCCCTTGTATCTCGAAGTATAACTCATGTGAGCCGTTGGTGGCCCTGGCTATCTGGTAGGACTCGAGTGCATCTCCCGTAATCGTCCATCTCAGGTCAGAGAACTGCGAGACGTTGTACCTGAACGGGGGCCACATCCCGTCAGGGTTCTCAGTGGCCAGCCTAGCTATCTCCAAGAATGGGTCCTCGTAGTTAGGCTCCATGTCCCGGCCGATCATCCAGTGGCCCGTAGTCCTGGTGAAGGTATCAGGGCCCCCGTCCCAGATACTGTAACCGACTACCTCGACCCCTCCCACTACGACGGAGTTGGCGACTAGCCTGAGTTTCCGGTGGTCGTCCTTCTCGACCCTCCACTCCATCTCGCCGCTGACTCCCGAGTCGGTGAACCGGGTTAGCGTGCTTACACTGATCCTATCGTTCTCAGCGGCGAGTTGCAGGGCGTCTATCTCCCCCATCTCCTCCAGAATGGAGTTGAATGCGCTGCTGGTTAGCGGGAAGCAGGTGTCCTCGGGGCAGGGTCGCTCGACTTCCATGCATCCGGATATTGCCGGAATGCAAAACAGGATTGACAGGAGTAATGGTCGGTACACGTGCGTTGCTGAATGGTTGGACAAATATGCGTTCCTCAAGAGTGGGCAGTTTGGTTTGGCTTGCGAGGCGCCTATATGGGATGCACGTGGAGCGAATGCCGGCGAGGTGGAGTTTTGGTCGGGAACATCCTTGTGGTTTACAAGAAGAACTTCGAAGATGTGCACGACAAATCGCTTGAGGAGGTCAGGCGGGTTCTCGACGAACTCGTTGACGAGAGGGGCCTGAACGTCGGTTACACGGCTCGCGAGACTGTCAGGAGGGCTGACTTTGTGGAGCCCGATCTGGTCATCGTACTCGGGGGTGACGGGACTCTGACGTCCATCGCTCACTCCGTGGACGAGAGCACGCCCGTTATGGGGGTAAACAGCCACCCTCGCAGCGAGGGGAACGGCGGGTCATACGGTTTCTTCATGGGCAGCGATCCCGGAAACTTCGCCGAGGATGTCAGGACGGCGCTGGACGGGAGGGGGATCGTCAATGTCCTGCCTCGTCTCCAAGCAGAGATCGAGACGACCAGCGGGAACAGGATTCGATGCGATCCCGCTTTGAACGATCTCCTGGTTGCTAACACCCACCAGTACCAGCCATCAAAGTATAGGATCCAGAGGGGGGATATCGACGCAATGCAGCACTCATCCGGGTGCCTCTTCTCCACGTTTCTCGGTCAGGGGGCGTGGTTCAGGCACATAGCAAACATAGAGGGGAGCGATTTCCCAGAGGGAGAGATCGATGACCACTACCTGTACGTGGCTAGGGATCTGCCGCGTTCGGACAGATCTGATGACGGCTCCTACTGGGAATGGGTGAACGAGGACACCGTGATCACTAGCGACATGCACAGGGGATACGTGGTAAGCGACGGGTGGGACGAGACCCACTTCACCAGAGGTGCTACAATCACTGTGGGGATGAATGGGCCGTCGCTAATTCTCCTGACCTTCAGGAGTACGATCCTTGAGTTGGTCGACCAGTGGATAAGCCGTGACGGGTAGCCCTAGTTTACTCGGACGCTGGTTTCCCTGCACCCATATCTTTGGCGGTGCGATTGCCTAGAGTATCTGCTCCAGGAACAGCTTTGTCCTATCATTCTCGGGGTTGGAGAAGAACTCCTCTGGGGGCTTCTCCTCGACGAGCTCTCCCTCGTCGAACAGGATGCACCTGTCAGCCACCTCCTTCGCGAAACCCATCTCGTGGGTAACGACGATCATGGTGACGTGGCTCTTGGCCAGGTCGATCATCACATCGAGGACCTCCTTGATCATCTCAGGGTCGAGGGCGCTGGTTGGCTCGTCAAAGAGCATTATCTTCGGGTCCATTGCTAGTGCTCTCGCGATGGCAACCCTCTGCTGCTGTCCGCCGGATAGCCCGCTTGGGTACTTGTATGCCTGTTCAGGGATGCCGACCCTCTCTAGGAGCTGCATCGCCTTCTCCTCGGCCTCCTTCTTCTTCAGCCCATTGACCTTCATCGGAGCCAGGGTGATGTTCTCCATTATCGTCAAGTGGGGGAACAGGTTGAATTGCTGGAAGACGAAACCTACCTCCGACCTGATGTATTTCAGGTCGCTGACCGTAGTCGAGTCGTCGACGGTTATGCCGTCTATCGTGATGGTCCCGCCGCTGTGGGGCTGAAGCCTGTTGAGGGTCCTGATGAATGTCGATTTCCCGGAGCCCGAGGGCCCGAGGATAACGATTATCTCGCCCCTCTTGACTTTGATGTCCACGCCTTTAAGGGCCCAGAAGTCTCCAAAATTGACTCTAACCCCTTCAGTTTCTATGATGTATTCTTCATTCTCTTCGTTCATGTCACTTCACCTCCACCTTCGTTCACAAGACCCAGATTCTTCTCAATCCTCATGGAAATCCGTGAAAGGTAGAATGCGACGGCCCAGAAAATCAGGCCACTGAAGTAGACTGGCTGGAGGAAGTCCCCCAGGAAGTCAAGGGAGGAGTTTGGAGCGTCCTTTGCCAGCTTGAAGAAGTCCAGGATGTTGATGATGAACAGAAGAGTGGTGTCCTTCCAGAGTCCGATGAATACGCTTACGATGGATGGCAGCGTTGTCCTGATTGCATTGGGCAGTTCCACGAGCATCTTGGATTGGATTGGATTCAGGCCAAGTGCCTTTGCGGCTTCCTTCTGCCCCGAGTCCACCGATTGCAGGCCCCCTCTCAGGACCTCTGCGATGTAGCACCCGCCGAACAATGCGAAAATCAGCATCATCTTGACCATGTTGTCGAAGTTCTCTGGATCCTGGAATGTGGGGTCGACAATATCGGGGAGCAGGTACATTGCGAAATACAGCCAGCAGATCAATGGCCCGGAACGGACCAATTCGATGAACAGGACGGAGGGGACCTTGAAGAATGGCTGATTGCTCTGACGACCGAATGCCAGTGCCACGCCCACTCCGAATCCGAGGACGCAACCAGCCGCTGCGACGACCAGGTTAACGTATAGGCCACCCCACTGGGAAGGCTTGAGCCCGGGTTGTGCGAACCCGTCCCCTGCCATGGGACCCTGGAGATGGGCTGATGCGCACTCCCAGTCGCTCACGACGGTGGTGTTGACGAACTCGCCCGTCCCGATGCCATCGGCATCCAGAATCTCCTCCGTCTCGTATTCGTAGATCATTTCATCGCAAGCAATCTTCTGGATGGATTCTGGCGGGTCCATGATGACGAAGGACGAGAAGAATACCAGAACGGAAGCAATGATCAGGTAATTCTTCAACCTGTTTGACAAGTATTCCCCGTTGGCCACGGAATACATGTTGCAGTATAGGAATGAGACGGAAGCCAGGGTCGATGCCAGCATCAGCCTCCACAGGGTCCCGTTTGTGTCATAGTTGGAGAATCCCTGGTGGTTAGCAAACCATGCGAGTACGAAGGAGAACGCCCAGAAAGGGACCAGGAACTTGCCCGGCTTCTCTGCAAGGGTCCCGTATACACCCCCGACAATTGGCCAAACCATGTAGACCAAAAGCCAGATCCGCCAGTTTTGGGAGGGGAAATAGTCCTGAGTCATGCTCTCGGTCATCAGTTGCCCCACTACGAGAAGTACGCGGTTGGCCCAGATGACGTCCCATTGGACCTCGACCAATGAGAAATATGCAAGCCATCCGATTAACTGCATCAGGATCAGACCGGATAATGCACCCAGGGTGGATGAAACCGGGAGCCTGACTATTCCTTGGATGATCAAACCAGCGGCCAGTGCAGTTACAAGGTCCCCGATGAGGAACCCAATTAGGGACCCCAAGAAGAAGCCCCAGTTTGAACTGAGGAGCTTTACTGCTGCGTTGCTATCTTCTCCCGAGGGTGACCCCCCGAGTAATGCCTTCAGGTCCGAGGCGAAGAGGTCCCACCTTGGGTTCTTCAGTGCGATCAACGCAACTATCCAGTAGAAGAAGGCCGTCGAGAGGGAGGTCAAAGCTGCAAAGGCCCATGACTCAGGGTCAGTGGCACCCTCCTCTATCGCCATATGCTGATTAGTCAAGAACAGCATGGCTGCATAGAGGGAGCAGATTGCAGTTACGATCCAAGTTACCCAGATTCCTGTTCTTTCGCCGAGCCAGTATCTCTCCTGCTTTCCAATCACCGCTTGCTCGATGCTGATTATTGCCTTGTTCGGTTTTAGAGTCCGGGCGCCCAGAAGACGGGGGTAGTTCTCGTATGCGATCCATACGACGAAGGCTGCGAATGCGGCTTCCCATGCCAGCACTGCTCCGGGCCTTCCCATAATCGAATAGAGTGAGGCCAGCAGTCCGACCGCGACTAATACACCTGTATGCACGGCGAATCTGTCTTCCCCTGTGTTCGTTGAACTCATATCTTCACCTTCGTAACTCTCGAGTTATACGCATTCATTAGCAGGCTTATCAGGAGGCTTCCGGCCTGGTATGTCAGCAGGAGAATGATGAACAGCGGGATTAGCTTGCCTACGTTGTTCAAGTAGACGTTGATGACGTAGTAGATGTCCGCGTATGCGACGATCATCGCTAGGCTGGAGTTCTTCCAGACGTTCATGTACTGGCTGTTTAGCAGGGGCACCATGCTCCTCAGTGCCTGGGGTAGTATCACCAGCCTTAGCCTCTGGAAGGGATTCAGGCCCAGGGAAATCGAGGCCTCGACTTGACCCCTTGGGAGGGACTGGATGCTCCCCCTGACGATCTCAGCAACCACTGCTGCAGTGAAAAGCGTCAGCCCGAGGAGCATCGCGAGGAATTCGGCGGTTATCTTGAATCCTGAACCGCCGTAGATGTCCCATGTTCCGGGTATCCCCGGCTTCGCCACGAACTCAATGGAGCCAACCCAGATGTTTAGCGGCCCGTCCTTGACGTGGATGGGGTAAGCGAAGTCGCCAGAGAGTATTATCCCCAAGGCGGCCGCTATGCCCAATGTCCAGACTGTGAACCTCCTCCTGATGCCCGCTTCGGAGTCGTCGAATCCTTCCCGGTCTTTCACGAAGAGGTATGCGCGTATCGCAACTAGGATTAGCAGTGCGTAGGCAATCCTGCTGGCTTCGGCCGCAGGGGTGTAAATTCCCTGGTTGCTGTAGTACACAGTCTCGCGTATGTTCGCCACTTCCAGCTTCAAGGGGAGGGTTTCCCCAAGCTGAAGTGACACGAGGAAAAGAAGAACGGCTAGGGGGAGGTTGCGGAACACCTCTACGTAGGCGGTGGCGAGGGAAGCCGCCAGCTTGTTGGATGAAAGCCTAGTTACTCCTACGATCGTACCGAGGATCGTGCATAGAACGATGCTCATCAGGGTGACCCTGGCCGAGTTGATGACTGCTGCTTTCCAGAAGTCCCATCTGTTATCGACGTTGTCTCTGACGTCCCAAGGCCATGCTGTGATGTCGAATGGGTTCGGGTCGTCCATGAACTCGAATTCCAGGTTCCACCTCTCCATGGTGACGTCATTTGGGTGGTTCAGGAGGAACATCACCTGGGTTGTGATGTATGTGAAGAACGGGAGTAGGAGGAGGATTCCAATGCTCGATGTATGTCTGTCCTGCATCTTCGGGCTGACCTTAGCCCTGCCCAGATTTGAGATCCAAATGACTGCGATAATTGAGATGAGGAGGGAGAAGAACTCAGTTGGCTTGGACTCTATTTGAGGCCATGCGGCCAGATTCACTGGGAGGTAAAGGACCAAGAGGATGGGCAATGAGAAGTAAACTGCACTCAAGATGTTCTTTCCTAGTTGCCATTTGTCCTCCCTTGACCTGTAAATTGCAGATGGGCTGCGGAGTAGCCCTGGGACTGACCCTTGGTGCAGGATGACTGCAGAGCCTATTCCAGCCCCGATGAAGAGAATTGGGGTTTGTTCTGGGATGTAGAAGCCAAATTGGGGGATGACGAAAAAGGACAATGCGAACATAGTAATTGCGAAGATTGAGTTTGAGATGCCGAGAAGACCAGAGGGCCCCAGGCCCCTCTGGCCGGTCGTGTCCATGCGATCCCCGGCAAACTCCCTGAACATGGAAATTGGGCGCAAGATCAGTTCTCGGAATATCTGCCTGTGCTCGTTAGCAGCTAAGAGGAATGAGACGAGAGTCAGGCCCCCGATGACGAGGATCATTGTGCTAAGTTGGTAGTCAGCTGGGTTTTGCGGGCTCTCGACTTCATCTGAGAGGACCAGGATGTTGGTGATCGTCAGCCGGAGGAACTTCTCGCAGTACCAATACAGGACGCTGAAGAGTACTGCCGTCCTAACAAGCCAAGAAAGTGCCCATCTTGGGTTGTCTACTGACCTTCTTGCCAATTGGGGGATTCCCGAATCCTGCATGGCCTGCTTGAGCGATGAGATCGAAAAGTATGGACTAGATTGAGGCTGGTCAGCATCTGTAGGTTCGGGAGTGGAACCCTCTTCGTCATACTCGCTGACTTTCACCCCAGTTATTGGGTCGATCCGCTCAGCCTTACCGTTATCTGGACTGGCTGAGTTCATTCTATCGACTACCGAGAGTTTCTATTGTTTGGTCTCCCGGGGAGACGAGCCCCCCGGGAGATTTTCGTCAATCTGAATACCAGTTATTCGGGTATCAGCGCATTGGCGGAGCGAACTGCAGGCCGCCCTCGCTAACGAGTGCGTTTGCAGTCCCTGCCCTGCTTAGTAGGCAGTCAACCATTGCATCGGAACCGCTGGTCCCGTCGTAGCTTCCGTCGCAGAATGCGTCGTCGTATGCCTCTCCGTAGTTCCCTACGGCTGCTAGTACGGCCTGCATCCATGTGTCGGACAGTGGGTTTGCATCGGTACCTAGGCCTAGGCTGCTGCTCAGTAGCCTGTTGTGGCCGGGGTCTCCGCCCTCTGCTGCTGCTGCGGTTGCCATTGCTGCGTAGTTGGACGAGGTGATGCCGAACTCCTCAGCAGTCACCATTCCGTACCAGACCCATGCGACGACGTCGTTCCAGTCGTCGTCGTTGTCCCTGGTGGCTGCTCCTAGAGGCTCCTTCGAGAGGATCTCTGG
>CAYFGC010000060.1:0-8832 GCA_964342625.1 uncultured Candidatus Poseidoniales archaeon
TCGAGGTGCTGGGGTATAGGAGCGTGGAGTTCCTGATCTCCGAGCCGTCGCAGTCGTCGAGGCTGAATGTGGTGGCGAAGTAGTCGAATCCCTCGACCACAACCCCATCGTCGTCCGAGCACAGTATGGCGTACGGCTGGGTCTTCATCCTGATGTCCAGGTCGTTGGGGTCGCTGCCGTCCCTCGGCATGTAGTAGACTGTGTTGGATGAGGACTCATGGTCGAAGAACCACTCCCCGGGCACGTCCAGCAGCTCGAGCTTCTGTGTGAGGAAGTACATGTGGTGCTTGTACTTCCACTCGCTGCTGGGGACCTCCTGGAACGTGAAGGAGCCGTTGCTCGTGTTGTGTGACGTCACGTTCCGGCTCCAGGTCCTGAAGGAGCCGATGTTCAGGACCGCTATCGCACCGGTGGCGTTCACGCCGCTGTCCATTAGGCCGCTGTGTCCCGAGTAGGAAGAACTGTCGTCCTCGAGCTCCCCATTGAGGTAGTTCAGGCAGTAGTACTTGCTGCCGCTCTGGTACTTCACCATGCCATCGTTGCAGGTGGCGGTCGAGTTCGTCTCGTAGTCATCCACGTCCACGCTGCCGTGCGCCCAGTACTCGTCGTCGTTCAGGGCGGTCCCGTCGGAGAAGTTCGCGTTGGGCCACCTGGCTGGCATCTCCTCCTCGTAGTTGACGAAGAGCTGCCATGCGTCCTGGGACAGGTCGGCCTTCCAGACGACTCCCTCCGCCGACGATGAGTCGTGCACCGACCAAGATCCCCCTAGGTCTCCTGTGACGCTCCTACTACCATCGAGGATCACCCTCTCCCCATCGGCTGCCCTCAGCCTCATGCCCTGCTCGTCCAGAGTGACGACCTCGTGGTAGACTCCCTCCCTGACGATCACCGTGCCGTTCTCCGAAGCCAGGTCTACAGCCGCCTGTATGGATGCGGTCGGGCAGTCTTGGGTCCCGTTCCAAGAGTCGTTGCCAGTCGAGAAGTCAGCGTAGAAGGCACCGCCGGTATGCGGCTGGTTGATGCAGTCAGCCCCAGACCCAGTGCCCATTTGGGACGGGTTTTCATCTAGGCGGAATTCAAGGTTCATCGAAGCTGGAACCGCAGTCAGCATCAGTATTACTAGTAATACTGCTGTGCGCCTCATCGTTCGTTGCCCTAGCGGGACGGATAAAAGCCTACCCGGTTATTGCGGGTTTCCCGGATAGCTATCCTCGTCAGAATAACGAGTCTTCCAGGAATTCCGCAGCTAGGTCAAGGGAGTGCTTCCTGGCCTCCCAGTCGACGCCCTTGTGAACCCCGAGGTTGCCAATGGCATGGAAGGCCGCCAACCTATCGGCGGGCTCGTTTAGTGGCATGATCACGCCGGGCTCGACCTCCCCCCACATGCTGCCATCCGAGTCGATTGTCACTGTCCGGTGGTCGTCCAGCTTTATGGCACGCGGGTCGAAGTCCAGGGGCTCGATAGAGTCGAACGAGTGCGGCGCCCCGTCGTAGACGTGCACCCTTAGGTCCACCCCATGCGGAGCCAGGTCATCGACCAGCCCCTTGAGTAGCTTGAGGGGCACCCAGTCGTCATCGCTCCCGTGTAGTGCGAGGATCGGCTTGTCGGACCACCTCTGGACCTCGGTCCTCATGTGAGCTGCGGGGTAGAAAGGAAGGTGGGCTGCGAACCTCTCTCCCGCTGGCGCCAGAGACTCGGCTATCGGCTCCCATGCAGAGTAGAGGGCCACGGTACCCCCAAGGCTCCAACCCGCTATGCCGATTCTGCTCTCGTCTATCGACGGGTGGGTGGAGAGCATCCGCAGGGCCTGGTAGCAGTCGGCCAGCATCATCGCGTGGGTGACCTGCATCTGGTCCTCGACGACCGAGTAAACGGACCTGGAGTCGAAGGAGTGGACTCTGAAAACGCAGATCCCGGCATCGAGCCAGCGGACTATGTGCTCGTGATGGTGGCCCCGCCAGTTGAGGCTGCCATGGACCGCGATAACACACGGCATCGGACCTTCGCTAGGTTCCTCGGGAACGAGCAGTGAGCCGAAGACGGGGTGTTCCACCGCCTCGTCCATCTTGCAGAGGATGTGGTGTATCTCGAATGGGCTCGCGGAGGGGTAGGTTATCTGCCCGAACCCTCCATCGGAGAGGTACTGCGGGTCCTGCATGGCACCGCAGAGACGCCACTCTGGTTTCGTTCTTTTCGAGGGCTCACCAGACGAATGCGTTCGCACCCCATGCCAGACCGCCCCCGAAGGCTGCGGTGACCACTAGGTCGCCACTGCTCAGGATGCCACTGTCTACGGCTTCTCGTAGGGCAATCGGAACGCTCGCCCCGGCCGTGTTCCCGTACCTCTCCAGATTGGTGAACGTCTTCTGCATCGGTAGGCCGAGGTTCTCCATGCCTGCCTCGACGATCCTCAGGTTCGCCTGGTGCGGGATGATCAGGTCCACCTCGGAAAGATCCCTTCCCACTCTGTCTAGGACGCCTCTGACTGCCTGTGGAAACGCCTCGATCGCGAATCTCCACACGGCCCTGCCGTCCATCTGGAAGTACTGGTCGCCTTCTGCGAAACCAGAAGATGGGATGGGGGTCCGTACCCCGCCTGCTGGAATCTCGATTACTCCCGAGCCACTGCCGTCGGACATCATCCAACTGCCAAGCATCCCCCTTCCCTCTTCGACCTCTGACAGGACGGCGGCGCCTGCCCCGTCACCGAAAAGGACGCAAGTCCCCCTGTCCTCCCAGTTCAGGATCCTGCTGTACACCTCCGCCCCCACCACTAGGACGTTGTCGTAGTCGGGCGTGCCGGCGTACCTGGAGCCGATGTCAAGGGCATGGACCCATCCTGCGCAGACCGCGTTGATGTCGAATGCAGCTGACTTGGTGCACCCCAGCTTGTGCTGCGTGATCCCTGCTGTGGAAGATAGGGGGACGTCCGGGCTGCTCGTAGCCAGGATCAGCATGTCTATGTCGTCGGGGGAGAGGCCAGCCTCCTCGATGGCCTGCTGGCAGGCGAGAACGGCTAGATCGCTGGTGCAGGTCTCCGGATCGGCGATCCTCCTCTCCTTTATCCCCGTCTTCGTGGTGATCCATTCGTCGCTGGTCTCCACGAGCCCAGACCAGTCCTCGTTGGTCATCACTCTCGGGGGCACGTACGACCCGAGACCCACTATACCTGCAGGCGGCATACCTGCCGTTCCGCGAATAGCGGACTTTCACTCTTGCTGCCCTAGTCGTGCTTCAGGCAGACGTTCATCGCCTCGGAGAAGAATCCCAGGCTCCACCTTCCGCCCTCTCGCCCGACGCCGCTGTCCTTGACTCCCCCGAAAGGGACGCGAAGGTCCCTGTGGAGCCATGTGTTGACCCACACCATCCCGGTCTCCATTGACTCCGAGACCCGCTTCCCCTTCTCCATGTCGCTCGTCCACACGCTACCCGCTAGCCCGTATCGCGTCCCGTTCGCTATTCCAACGGCCTCCTCCTCGCTCTGGAACCTGTGTAGGGTGACAACGGGCCCGAAGATCTCCTCGGTCGAGCATCTGGACTCTGGAGACAGGTTCGCTATCACTGTCGGGGCCATCCAGTTCCCTCCCTCGAACCCAGATGGAAGGCATGGCGTGCCTCCGGTGAGAATCATGCCTCCCTCCTCGATTGCCAGGTCGACGTACCCCTGCACCTTCTGCAGGTGGTCCTTCGATATCAGCGCCCCCAGGTCGGTGGAGTCGTCTGCGGGGTCGCCGATGCGCATCTGCTCGACCGCCTCCACGAAAGCCCCCTCGAACTCGTCGTACACGGAGTCCTCCACGAGGACCCTCGAGCCGCAGAGGCACACTTGACCCTGGTTCAGGAATCCGGACCTCACCACCCCGGCTACCGTCTTCTCCATGTCGCAGTCGGCGAACACGATGCTGGAGTTCTTCCCGCCTAGCTCCAGGCTGAGCTTCTTGAACGCGGGAGCGGCCGATGCTGCGACCTTCTCCCCCGTTGCCGTGCCACCAGTGAAGGACACTAGGTCGATGCCTGGATGCGCGACCAGTGGCGAGCCCGCGCCCGCTCCGTCGCCGTGCACCAGGTTGACCACGCCTGCGGGGAGGCCCACGCCGTCGATCACCCTCATGAGGAGGTCAGCTGTCATCGGGGTGAGCTCGCTTGGCTTGCACACCACCGTGTTACCCATGCCGATGGCAGGAGCAACCTTCCAGGATAGGAGATAGAGGGGCAGGTTCCAGGGGGTGATCAGGGCACCGACTCCGACGGGCCTGTTGACCACGTAGTTCGTGGCGTCGTCCATCTCGAAGGTCTCTTGCTCCTGCTCCCTGATCAGCCCTGCGAAGAATCGGAAGTTCGCAACGGATCTGTTTGCGTCAACCGCCTTCGCCAGAGAGATCGGCTTCCCGGTGTCCCTGCTCTCTAGTTTCGCTATCTCGTCGAACGAGGCCTCTAGCGAGTCGGCTATCTTGTCCAACCAATCGGCCCTGGCGTCCATTCCCAGTGCGGCCCAGCCGGGCTGTGCCACGCGTGCCGCCTCTACTGCTGCATCGACGTCATTCGAAACGGATAGCGGTAGCCTGGCGAACCTCGCCCCCGTGGCGGGCTCGAGCACGTCCATCCATTCCGAGCCATCGTGCTTAACGAAACACCCGCCGACGTAGTTCCTGAGGTCCCGGATTCCGTCCTCATCCATCTAGAGCACCCTCGTTGGAAAACGGGTCCTGCCTGGTCATGCCATCGGAGTAGTCCTTCCAGTCGACCGAGAAGCTGTCTCTGTTAGGGTCCCACTCGTCCCATGTGACGACCTGCTCCAGGTCGTCGAGGTACATCTCGGGGACCACCCTCGGGACGATGAAGGCCTTCTGCCTGTGTAGTGGGTAGGGGTTCCTCAGGGTGATTCCAAGCACGCCGAGTACCGCCCTGGCGACGTACCAAGTGGCCTGAGAGTTCCACCCGTGCGCTATCTTGATCACGATGCCCAGGCCGTCCGGCCAGTCCTCGTGCTCGATGGCCAGTCCGAGGAGGCCATCGGCCCCCTCCTTTGCGATTAGTTTCCCCTCGCCCGCCTTCAGGCAGGTCGAGTCCAGTCTGTTGAAACCCCCGATCAGGTCTGGGTGCCTGTTCATCGACTCCCAGATCCAGTCCTTGTCCTTCTCCCTGACGAGTCCGGAGAACATCAACGCCAGCTCGTCCACGGTGTTGGACACAGTTGGTAGCCCGCAGCCATCCTTGGCGACCCTCTGGGGCTCCCAGTCAGGTTTCCCCATTATGTCCCTGAGGACGTCTATGAACATCGGGAACCAAGGAGAGTTGGGAAGCGTGTAACCAGCCCGGTTGATCCCCATTCTCCTTAGTGCCTTGAGCATGGCTGCGTGCTCCCCTGAGCAGGTGTGGAACCACCTCCGAGGGCGCCTCACCTGCCTCCCGAACTGTATCAGCGGCACGTCGAGTGGACACTGCATCAGCCCCCACTCGGACTCGGTTAGGAGGGACTGTGCTGCAGCAACGTGCTCCGTGTCGCCATTGTGGGAGGAGCAAGCTATCGCCTTCTGCTCCCAAGTCAGGCCGTCTGCCTCGAGGACGTCTGCGAATGTCTTCATAATCAGAGGCTTCATCATCGAACGCCCGTAGACTAGGACATTCCCTCCGAACGAGTGCACTATCTCTGTGCCATGCGACCATGAGATCGCTCCGTGGATTGTGTTCTCCGAGACATCCAGTCTGCGGAAGTCCACCAGGGGCTCCCACTCCACGTCTCGTCCCGTCGCGATCCCCTCGAACTTCTCGCCAAGTGGGTTGGTGGGGTAGACCGAGGAGCCGGGCCTACCTGGGGAAACGCTAGATGGCCTCTCACTCGCCTCGTCTCCCATTCACTATCCCCCATTGACCTCGGGTGCGACCTTGGTCATGAATGCCGTCATGTCCCTCATCACCCTCTCGCTGTCGTGATTGAAGAAGTCGAACCAGCACATCAGCCTGTCATCGGGATCGAACCTCTGTGAAATCTGCTCGCTAACGCTTTGGACGCTACCAATCACTGCATTGTCCGTGGCACGGTCAATTTTGCCCGGATCGATCGTGCCCTCCAAGGCACTCCAATACGTAGAAAGAGCGGAACGCGCCTCCTCCATGGCAGCCTCGTCCTGTTGCTCCCTCGTCAGCCCCTCCTCGTCGTTTACGAAAACCATCACCGTGCGAGGCATCATCCTCCTGGCCCAAGGCCCACCGTCCTTGTGGTAGCTCCTCCTCATGCGCTCGTGAGTGTCCTCGATCACATGCGGGGGGGTGATGCTGAGGTTGAATACCTGAACCGGCCTGAACCTGTTCACCTTCTCCTGGAGGGCCGGGTCGTGGCTTCCTATCACCAGGTTAAGCAGGTCCCTACGCCAGTCTTGGGGGATGGTCTTGATGTCCTCGAATACGTACCTGTTCCCTATCTCGATTGATTCGGGGGGAGATTCTAGGCCATGTTGCCGAACTGCTGCGCTCTGGACCCTCCCCCAATCTTCATCCGTCCTGAAGTTGGATCTGGTTAGGTTTGTCGCTGGGATCGATTCGCTCGAAACGACCTCGCCATTCAGCAGCCTGAGGAAGATCTCTGAGGCCTCGGAGAAAATCTGGCCCCTCAGGGCAGGCCACGCCGCCTCCTCGACCGCGTCACGGGGTACTATGCCGTAGGGCCTCGCCATGAACTCGAAGCGTCCAGCTGAGAATCCGATGTGGAGCCTCCTTCCTTCCTCGGGGTCCATCCCATGGAGCGCAAGGAATGATCCGACCCTCTCTGCTTGGGCAATCGGGCCCCCGGAGGCTAGGATGGACATCACCGCGCTGCCTACGTCCATCCTCTTTGTCCTTGAGAACATCTCACGTGCGACTTGGAAGAAGTCGGTGCACAGACCGACCTCGCCTGGGTAGTGTGGAACGACCGGGTTCTTGTTCGCCTTCTGAATCTCGGTTGAGAGGTGGGCCTGAGCTACCCAACCTACTCCGAATCCCAACTCGTCTGCAAGGGTCACCTGATCGAAGAAGTTCGCGAACATCTCGCTCTCAGATGGCTTGAATCCAGAGGTATCCGGGGTCTGGGAAATAGAGAAGAAAATGTCGAACTCCATCTGACCCCTCTAAATCGAGCGCATTCGACCGCCATCAACTGCTAGGCTGATGCCACGAACGCCACTGCTGCTGGGAAGGCAGAGCCAAGTGACCGCGGCCGCGGTTTCCATGGGGTCGATTAGGCGTTGTATTGGGACGCTCCCCATCCAATCTTCCTGGACTTCATCGACCGACCTGCCGGTTCTCTGGGAAATCGACTCGGCCAGTGATCCAAGTCGGTCAGTGTCCGTGAATCCGGGCAGTATGTTGTTGATTGTGATGCACGGCGGCAGCTCCCTCGCGAGCGACTTCGCCCACGATGCCATTGCCCCCCTCAGGGTGTTCGAGAGCCCGATGTTGTCAATTGGCTCCCTTACTGAGGTTGAGATTATGTTCACTATCCGACCGGTTCCCTCTGATTCCATGCTAGGGACCAGTGCCTTGGTAATTGTGTGCGATGCATGTAGGTGCCTGCGAAACGGCCCTTCGAAGTCATCTACTTCGTTTTCTAGTAGGGGCCCCCCAGGAGGGCCTCCGGAGTTATTCACTAGGATGTGCACTGCACCCAAACCCGAAACCGCCTCTTCTACCGAATCTATGTCCTCTAGATCTAACTCGATTGCTTTGTGGCCACTTCCGTGCATCTCCTCAATCAGAGAGTCTAGGTCAGCTACCGTTCTAGCGCATGCTATCACTTTGGCGCCGGCCCTTGCTAGCATAAGAGCGCAGGAACGCCCTATTCCCTTCGAGGAGCCGCACACTAGGGCGGTCCTACCCTCCAGAACTCCCTCTGCGAAAGGAAAATCTGCACCTGCAAGCTCCGTTCCCATCAAATCACCTAGTCCGAGTAGTGCGCATAAGTCTGGTCCCTAAGTTTCTGCCGGACGACTTCGAGCACTTCTTCAGGGGCATTTCGGAAGGTTGGGTGCTCGCCTTTGCCCTGGGGCCTCCTGATTTCGGGCCACCTGCCTTCCTCGTAGGCCATCAAGGCCTCCTTCATCAGCACCCCGGCGAGAACGAGGGTTTGGTAGCAGAGATCTTCGTAAGTCGCCCCTCTGTTCACCCTAACCTCTCTCCTCATCAGGATATCGCCAGTGTCAATCCCGTTGTCACAGAAGTGGGTCGAGGAGCCGATTGGTATGTCGTGGTAGACGGACCATGCCGGGGAAGCAGAACCCCGGCACTCCGGGAGAAGCCCCGGATGTGAGTTGACAACCCCATCTGCGGGGAAGTCGAGTATTTCTCCTCTGATTATGCGGGTACCTCCGAAGACTATCAGGTCGAGATCCATTCCCTCCAGGTGTGGCATGACCTCTGGGGATTTGTGAACTGGGACGGATATCACCGCTATTCCGTGCTCTGCAGCCTGCTCCTCGATAGGGGGTGCAATCGGATTCCCTTCGATCCTCTTCAGGAACTTCTCCCTCTCCTCGTCTGCGATCGCCGAGTCCTCCTCGATTATCACCTCTGGGACGAATCCCTCTGAGAGGATCTGCATCAGCATCTCCCTGCCGTATGGGTGCTCCTTCAGGAGCAAGTAAGCGAACTTTGGTTTGCCCATGTTAACTGAACTTCCGAGGGGCCATTGATACCCTTCATTTTCGGTTAAATGCCCTCAAATCACCCATCTGATGGAAGTTTTCGCCTCCCCAACCTTCAAAATGGGGCCTAGGCTCGCCGGCACGCTATGTCAATGGTATACAACAGCAAGATGAAGGAAGCAATAAAGGCTGGCGGGTGCAACACCGCTGGAG
>CAYFGC010000061.1:0-8772 GCA_964342625.1 uncultured Candidatus Poseidoniales archaeon
TTGGTATAGCAGTCAGAAGGTATCTGTCATTCGTATTGTGGTCAGACGGGTCTCCTCAAGACAAATTGCGAATTTGGCCAACTGCCGACACCACCGGCAACGACTTCCCATCCTTCTTTCCCCAGTTTGTTCAATTCTACTTCGAGCTTTTTGTTATTGGAATGCCCTACCACCTTGTATTCCCACATAGTCATGTAACCCGATAGGGCACGCGATTCTTTAATCCTGAGGCAAAGGCCCCCTCTGACCCCAGTACATTCAGAGGGACTTCAACTGCCTGGTCCCTACTCCCCCTGGTCCCATCCAGGGGTCAGGCTTGTTGCCTAGTATCTCATCCAGTTCGGACATGTCTTCATCGGTCAGCCTCTTCGCGACATCTATGCATCCCATGTTGTCCTCAATCTGTGAAGGGGTTGTTGCCCCCATCAAGATGGTCGAGACGTTTGGATTCTTCAAGCACCAAGCAAGTGCAAGCTGAGCAGGGGAACAATCTATTCTGTCCGCATAATCAACGAGTTTTGCGACCACCTCGAACTCGCCCTTTGCCCTCCTTTCCTCTAGATCCTCTAGAAGCCATTCGTATCCCTCCTGTGTTGCTCTCGAGTCATCTGGAACCCCATCCAGATACTTGCCAGTAAGGAAGCCAGACCTGAGTGGACTCCATATTGTAGTGCCTATATTGTACGGTGGGTTAAACATCGGAAAATACTCGTTCTCGAACCTATTCCGGTGAAGCATATTGTACTGGGGCTGCTCGAACTGAGGTGGTTCTAGCCCCTCGCTCCTGGCTATCCAGAAGGCCTCGGTAATCTGCTGGGCGGACCACTCGCTGGTTCCCCATGCAGTGGCCCTTCCCGAGCGAACCATCTGTGTCATGGATCTCACGACGGTTGAGGTAGGGGTGTGAGGGTCTGGCCTATGGCAGAAAAGCAGGTCCACGTAGTCAAGCTGTAGGCGAGAGAGCGATGCATCCAGCCCCTCTCTGCAGTGTTTCATTGAAAGGCCGGACTCGTTAACCCCGGAACCTCCCCAGAATGTCTTGGTTGTTATGACCAGGTCCGAGCGACGCCATAGTTCCGAATCTTCCTCCTGGAGTTCCTTCAGCGCTATTCCGAAAATCCTCTCAGCCTCTCCGTTTGGGTTGCCGTAAGCCTCTGCATGATCGAAGCAGTTCACTCCATTGGTGCGAACCATCCCCATCAGTTCTTTAGCGGTCTTAACGCCTTCATCGCCAGATAGCCTGTCCTTAATTCCGTATGTGGCCCAGAACCCGTATGAAAGTACAGAGACCTGAATACCGGTATTGCCCATCATTCGATAGTACATGTTCTCGTCAGTCATATTCAATTCCGAACAGGTTGACCTAGTTAATTCATTCATCATTCAGATGAATCCATCTTGTCGCCTCTTGGAGACATTCTCTTGATTCAGGAACCAATAATCCAAACAGCCACCAATCGTGAAACATTTCCGGCCATATTTCCATCCTCACATCTACTCCTTCTTCAGATGCCTTGTCACATACCCCTATACTGTCGTCAAGCAGAATCTCCCTATCCCCAACTAGAATTAGCATCCTTGGAAATCCTATGAAACTACCATTCACTGGGGAGATTTCTGGAATGGAGGCATCGATCTCCCCGGGGACATAGTTTCTAGCGTGATCTTTCGGTGCTTCTCTGGGGAACATCGGCTCAGACTTGGCCCTGGTGCTGTAAGATTCCGACGAACATGTAAGGTCAGTCCACGGTGAGAAAAGTATCGATGCATCCGGCATCCTGCCTTCGTTGTCACGGATCCTCATCATCAGCGCCAGACTCAAACCCCCTCCGGCCGAGTCTCCTGCAAGAATGATATCTGATTTGGAAAATCTTCTTGAGATGATATTCCAAGCCTTAATCGCATCTTCAAGTGCAGCTGGATATGGGTTCTCTGGAGCCAATCTATACTCAATGCAATATATCGAAATCCCAGAAATACTGGCAAAGTTAGACAATCCAACCCGATGAGTACTCTTCGACGAACCCCAGCAATAACCACCACCATGCAGGTATACGAGGACTCTTCCCGAGTCACTGCCATTTGTGGGGTGAAAAACAACCCCTGGAACGCCATCAAAATCTTCCTTTTCACAAGTAGCCCTCAGAGTAGGAGATGCAAGAAGGCTAGCAACCGATGATATGGGGTGGATAATCAACCGGAGTGTCTTAGGAGAAGGTCGAAAGATACGATATAGGAATTTGCTTGGTCGAAGAAGTAGCCCAGAAACAAGTTTACTTCGAATGCTCATACTGACTCTAGTTTGACGCTCCCAGCCAGACAATATGAATCCTAAGGAGTCATTCTAATCCTCGAAATCTCACTCTTCGCTAGATTATTTCTTGGCCACAGTGACATCAGTTTTCATCATTTGACCATGCAAAGCTCGGTGCCTCTGGCAGATCCACACCCTTATTCTCTGGACGAATAGCCAATCTTTCCGGACTCACCCCATATGCCTCCAGTGCCTCTTGGAGTTCTCTAGATCGAGATATCCTAATTCCAATCAATGCCCCTCCACCTGTTATGCCGATTAGGAGGACGATTATTCCAATAATTCCAGCGGGGCTTGAAATCGTAGAGAAGACTCTGTTCTCTGATTCTGGCTCCACCCAAGTTGACACCATTATGTCCCATTCAATCTCTGTGAAGTAACCGTCTTCCGAAACAACGACCCTAATCTTTTGAATCGAAACACCTTCATCGCAAACCTGTATCTGCAGATCACTAAATGGATCATTGCAATCGATGGGAAGCAGCAAAACCTCCTTCCCATCATCGCTAGTATTCATTTCAAGGGAGTAACCGCTCATCGACCAAGAGATGGTTGCACCGACCGATGACTGGATTCCGGATATCGCAATTACAAGAGAATCGTTTGCTGAGTCCCAATTCACCGGCGTTTGCTCGTATGAATTGGGACCATCGTAGATTTCACCATTGCTCAGGTAAACTGTTGCACTAGATTTCTCATAGTTTGCCAGAACCAGGTCCAGCCTGTTAACAAACTCGTCTATATCCTGGTCACAGTCATCGTCAACCCCATTCCACTGTTCTATGGCACCAGGGAATGTACTTCCTACGAAATCGTCACAGTCTTCGTACTCGTAGAAACCGTCATTGTCCCTGTCGTAGTCAGCGAAAACCGGACTTGATAGTCCACGAGAGACCTCGGTACCATCATCCACACCATCTCGATCTGAATCAGCAGAGTCGAACATTGTGCTATGGTTGTGATACTCTGAGTAGTCAGACAGACCATCCCCGTCAGTATCAAGGTCATAGAAGTCCTCGTCAACAACCTCGTCACAATCGTTGTCTTTCCCATCAAGCTCTTCCGGCCTCTCTGGAGCTCTTTCGAAATCATCATCATCACAGTCCTGGAAGTGATACCATCCATCGAGATCGGCATCCGGATCTGCAACCAGTGGGTCCGACATCATCACATTCAACTCAGTCCCATCAGGAATGCCATCGCCATCCGTGTCCCCGTCTCCTGGGTCAGTTGAGAAGTAATGGAACTCCGAGTAGTCAGTGATGCCATCGCCATCGGTATCTATCCAGAAGAAGTCCTCATCGCTTTCATCATCACAGTCATTGTCCATTCCATCCAGAACCTCTGGGACTCCCGGAGCAAAACTAGAGTCATTGTCATCGCAATCCTCGAACCAATAGGCACCATCCCCATCAACATCCAGATCCACTGTCAATGGGTCGCTACCATACACCAATACCTCCTGATCATCCGAAATTCCATCACCATCTGAATCCTGGCTAATTGGATTGGTTCCATGGAGGTGGAACTCATCCCAGTCGGACAAACCATCCCCATCTTGGTCAGATTCATTGTAACCCTCGTCCTCCGAACCATCACAATCGTCGTCCTTCCCGTTCAGCAATTCCTGCATTCCCGGGTTAACGCTCGCATCCTCATCATCGCAATCTATGAAGTGATAGTATTCGTCTGAGTCGTTATCTGGGTCAAATGTGAGCGGATCCGACAACCAGTTGACAACCTCTTCGTAGTCATTCAAACCATCACCATCAGAATCTTCCGAATTGGGGTTGGTTCCATGAATCACCACCTCTTCGTAGTCATCTAGCCCCTCATCATCGGTGTCAGGATCGATTGCACTGGTCCCGTAGACAACAATTTCTTCGTAGTCATTCAAGATGTCCCCATCAGTATCCGGATCCAATGGATTAGTCTTGTGAACCTGGGTCTCGTTGAAATCGCTCAAGCCGTCCCCATCGTCATCGTCATCGAGGAAGTCGCAGTCTCCGTCTGAGTCGGTGTCCGTGGGGGTCGAGGCGTTGTCCAGCGGGTCAGTCGAGCAAGACTGCTCTACCAAATCCTCGAAGCCGTCCCCATCGTCATCGTCATCGAGGAAGTCGCAGTCTCCGTCTGAGTCGGTGTCCGTGGGGGTCGAGGCGTTGTCCAGCGGGTCAGTCGAGCAACTTTGCTCGGCGGTGTCGTTCCACCCATCATTATCGTCGTCTTCATCATTGTAGTCTGGCCACCCATCTCCGTCGAAGTCAGTCACGTTACCTACTCCATGGAAGATAACCTCCCAAGAGTTAACCGTGCCCGAGTTTGATCCAGATACGGAATCTCTCACTTTCAATGTCCAATTGCCCTGTGAAGACTCGTCCCAGTGTTGAACGGTACCGAACCTCCAATTTGAGTAGTCGGCGTTATTGTCTGTGTGTTCCTCAGCCAGCCAAGATTCGTGGCCACTTGGGGACTGGAGAACTATGTCCAACTCGCCCCTAGCGTCATGGGTGATATCCACAACAACATCAATCGACTCTAAACGCAGGTCTACTGGAACTGAGAGATTAAACTCAGTCCAAGTTGAAGGCCCATTGTCAATCTCGAGGTTGGGGGTGTATGGACCAAAGCTAGCATTCGTCTCTTCGCCGCTACTGCTCCAATTCTGTGCTAGGGCAACTGCTGCCCCAGCGTCTACAGCACCGAAGCCAAACTTGTGCGAAACGTCGTGACCCGCTCCGTTCAATTCCCAAGATGCGTCATTCGCATCGTTCTTTCTTGAGGAATGGACTAGGATATTCTGGACGTCCCTCCAAGTCAGGTCGGGATTTGCCTCAAGAACAAGGGCGATGACTCCAGAAACCAGGGGAGTGGCACTGGAAGTCCCCCCAAAGTCATGGGTCACGTCACCCCCATCGTACCCCCCGTTCCCAGTGATGTCAGTCGTAGTGATTCCTTCGTAGGTTGGACTTCCCCCATTTGAGTGAGCTGTAACCAAAATGTTTGCTCCAGGTTCGGAATACCAAGACTGCTCCCCGTAATGAGTAATCGCTGCGACTGCAATCGAGTACCTGCTATTGGAATAACCATCGTAGTTTGAGTTGTCATCAGCATCCAGTCCATTACCTGCGGCCCATGTGTATATGTTCCCAAGTCCAGACCTCCCGTTGTAGATGGAGTCCTCAATTGCCGCGATAGTAATCGGACCAGGACCATCGAGGATGTTGCCAGAGTCAAATGGGCCCCAAGAGTTTGAGTAGATGTCTATCCCACCATTATGATAACTCAATGCATCGGCAGAAGTTGAGTCCGAAAAACCACAGGCGATTAGCCTGTGTCCTGCAATGCTGGCCCCAAATGCAGCCCCTGTAACCCCGATTGAATTGTTTCCCGTCCCTGCAGCAACCCCGGCAACTGCCGTCCCGTGACCATCGGATGAGTTGGGATCGGGGTCAGAGTCATCACCACACCAGTCGTAAGAGTGGACCGATACGTAGTTGTCAGTAAGATCGGGGTGTGAATGTTCCACGCCGTCATCAATCACGCTGATTACTACTCCCGAACCATTGAATGAGTCCCAGACTCCCGTGACATTCGCATCCTCTCCAGACACTCCACTAGTTTGTCCCGAGTTGTTGAGGTGCCATTGATCATCGAAATACGGGTCGTTCGGCTCGAATCTTGGTGAGAAAAACTTCTCCAATAGAGGTGAGAAAGACTCAATCTCCCCCTCCAGGGATGATTTTCTGAGAAGTTCCAGTGCTTTGCTGGGATTATCGAACGTCCATATGAAAGACCCTCTGAGAAGCCTTACTGGCTCTGTCTCTTCTGGTTGCGCAGCTGTCATGTGGTGTTCTTCAATTGGAATTCCCGTCACAACCAGCCAAGAACTCGCCCTAGCCAACTCTTCCTCTTCGTATGAATCGATATCTGAAACCCTATCGAAGGCAATCTGAACCGACCTCGAGTAGGTATCCATCACATCTTCCAGAATCACAGAGGGGCTGTTGTAAGTCCCCGCTTCCCCGAGAATCTGCCCAGAGGGGGAAAAGGCGACCATCACCAGAACCAATACGGCAACTCTCACATGCCAACTCGACAAACCAGAGAATATAGCCATTCGTCTTCGTTGCTAGTCAAGCATCAGAGTTCTCAGAGTGTTGGGAAGAGGAAATTCTCTGATAGATGAAAGGAGCTATGACTAGGTACATCAGCACTCCATAGACTCCCGAAGGCAGGCTTAGGGTGGATAGCCCCCCACTCGGGGAAGCAAGAATCAACCCTCCTACGGTTATCCCTACAGTCGCATTCTGAATCCCACTCTCGATAGATACAGTAGTTGCCCTTGAGTCCTCTAGGTTGAGAATCCTGGCACTCTGGTAACCGATTGTTAGCATCAGGACGTTGAGTGCCACCACCGAGGGTCCGAGGGTTCCGATGTTATCCATCAGCGTATCCCACTCGCTAGCTATTGCAGCCAGCACGATAATCACAAACAGGACCGCTGCAGTTAGGCTAACTACCCTATCCATCGAGTCTGCAGTATTCGGCTTCGCAGCCCTGATCGCCATTCCAATTGCTACTGGAAGAGTAGTTAGCAAGAACATCGTAATTCCGAGCCCAATGATGTCAATACTCGGTGCCGACTCTCCCATGAAATGGTCCATCGAGAAACCTACAACTAATGGCAAAGTAATCACGGACACAACAGATACGACTGCAGTGTAGGAAATGGAAAGCGCAGTATCACCCTTTGCCAACTTCGTCAGAATGTTCGAAGTGACTCCACCGGGGCAGCATGCGAGTATCATCAGACCCACAGCAAGCTCACCATCTAGGTCAGCGATGGTGGCAATAGTGAAACCAACAAGTGGAAGCACTAGCATCTGATTGACTATTCCTATTCCGAATGCCTTTGGCTCATTGAAGACCAAGGCGAAGTCACTCGTGTTTAGCCCCAAACCAAGTGAGAACATGATGAATGCGAGTGCGAGTGGTAGCACTATGTCGATTATCACGTTGTCTTCTTCTGTTTCCTCTTGTGCCTGAGCCGGGGATGAAATCATCACCAGTGCAATCAGGACTGAAATAGCTACTAGCCTTCCTCTCATGTTCCTTGAGGATTTTGCCCCCGTATAACTTGTCCCCTTGAACTACGAATCTCTGAATTCCGAAATCGACGCGTGAACCTCTTCGTCAGTCATCATTCTCCTCTTACTCTTCGCCACATCGAACATGTGAGCAACCAAGTCGTCATCAGCTTCGTAACCATTCCTCTCCAGCCAGTGAATCACGTTCGACCGCCCGCTCATGTGGCCTATCCTGATGACCTGTTGAAGACCGAAATCACCAGCCGGAACCCCGGAGTAGACTCGGTCCGCAAGCCAGTTGTCCCCTTTGCTCATCGCCTTGATAACAGCGGATGCGTGAACTCCAGTACCAGTTTCGAAAGCATCCTCGCCGAACACCGGGTAATTGTGAGGTAGCGCGACTTCAACGTATTCGTGAGCCTTCCTTGTGTATTCGTTCAGCATCGTAAGGTCATTCTTGATTACTCCCATCAGACTCAGATTTACCAGAGTCTGGTCCAGAGGGGCATTTCCCGCTCTTTCACCCACTCCAAGGGCCGTTCCGTGAATCACATCGGCACCTGCTTCGTAAGCAGCTAGATTGTTCGCCACTCCCAGACCCCTGTCTTGATGCCCATGCCAGTTTACCTCGATGTCCCTCCTTTTCACTCCCGAGTCTGGAATCACCTCATCCTGAATGAACCCCAGAAGCTTCCTGACCCCATTAGGCGTTACATGCCCGCACGTGTCACAAACGCAGATCCTATCTGCACCCAATTCGATTGCCCTCGAGTAGACTTCCTTGATTTCCTCTGGTTTGCTTCTGGTGGTGTCCTCGGTGACGAACATTACTGGAATGTCGTTGTCGACAGCGAAGGTGACAGCCTTTTCGGCTGTGGAGATGATCTTGTCCATCGTCCACCCCTCGGCAAATTGCCTAATCGGGCTCGTCCCAAGAAAGGCACTAGCCTGAATCTGAGTCTCATGTTTCGCCTGCAAGTCAACCAGTGGCTCAATATCGGAGACCACGGTCCTAACTGCGCACCCGGGACGCAAACTGTAGCCCCTATCCCCCATGTGCTTCAGCATCGCATCTATGTGATCGATATGGAAAGGACCGGCCCCGGGAAGCCCCAGGTCTACCTTCTGAATACCAAGACTCTCCATGTAGTCAATCAATTCTATCTTCTGTTCAATGGAAGGGTTTCTGGCGCTTGGACTCTGTAGACCATCTCTGAGAGTTTCATCGTCAAACCATAACTCGTGAGGGTGATTCGATTCGTCTCTATCAATGGAGTAGTCAATAGAATTCCAGTCATAGATTAGGTCATGCTCTTCCACTGTCTCACCCCTGCCCTCCCATGGTACGCTCGGTGTTTGAAGCCATCGGGG
>CAYFGC010000062.1:0-8508 GCA_964342625.1 uncultured Candidatus Poseidoniales archaeon
GAATAACCCACGCCGGCAACGGTTGCAGCCAGAGGATCACCGACTTCGACAGGGCCGCGGCACTGGACCTGAGCGAGGAGATAGAGGCAGAAGAGAGGGCGAGGGCAGCCTCCGAGGCGGAGAGGGAGGCGATGCCGGAACTCCCATCCCCGTCGGACATGCCGAAGACCCCAGAACCACTTCCAGCACCCTCTAGCCTAGGGGGGCTCGCCGACAGGGCGGGCGTAGACGTTCCAGACGAGGGCATCCCCGATCCCGAGGGCGAGGGGCTCCAGAGCCTGAGGGAAAGGACCGAGGATGTCAGCGAGGTTATCGAGGAATCCGAAGCAGCACCATCAGAGGAGCAGGAAGAGTCACCACAAAGACCTAGCATCGAAGTCAGGGAGGACGCATAGTGATTTTCGGCGAGCAGATGAGGGATGACGTTGTCCTCCGTCTGCTCGAGGGCCAGCCTAACCTGGAGACGAGCAAGTTCCTGGACAGGCTGATGGAGCTGTCGACGCTGGAGGAGGCGGAGCACCAGTTCCTCATCGACCCGTTCGACAGGTCCGTGGCACTCGTCTTCCAGATGTTCCAATCCAGCGACCTGGACCCATGGGACGTCGACCTCTCCAGTTTCATCGAGATGTTCAACGATCGTATACAGGGGGCGGAAAACATCGACCTCCCGTCTTGCGGCCGCATGATCAGGATGGCATGGTCGATACTGCGCGGGCAGGCCAACTCGCTTATCGAGCGCCAGGAGAGGGCAATGGACTTCGAGGAGGAAGTAGACTGGGACTTCGATGGGGGCTGGGAGGCAGAGTTCGACGATGCCGACTACAACTTCTCCGTCGGTGTGATGACCGGAGCGGCCGACGATGCGCTACCATCGATGTTCGAGGGGCGCATCCATGGCAAGGAGGGACGACCAGTAACTCTTGGGGAGCTACTACTGGGTCTGAAGGACGCAAGCAGGATCGCAGAGGAGCAGAGGACCAGGGAGAGAATCGCCAAGGAGAGGAGGGAGGCTCACCACAGGGAGAGGGCGCGTTTCAGCGGGAGCCTCCACGTCGAGGACCTGGAGGGCGACCTCAAGAGGACATGGGAGGCCCTGAAGTCAAGGTCCCAGCCCTCGCAGGGGGTCGGACTCAGAGAGGTGGCCGATGAGCTGAACCGAAACTCCTTGCCAGGGCAAAACGAGCAAGAGTCGAAGACCGAATCCCAAGTCACCGCATTCGTCTCCACTCTCTTCCTGACCAACAGGGGTTACATCTCGCTCGACCAGGAGGGGGGCTACAACGGCCGCATCGTCCTCGGAGACCTCTGGGAGGGTTCAAGGGACTATGATGAGCTGACCGAGAGGCTGCACCCAAAGTCTGATTCGATGGAGGCATCCAATGTCTGAACCGCCGCTGTCCACCATACTGGAGGCCATCCTCTTCGGCGCCGGCCGCTCGATGTCCCTCGAGGAGCTTTCCGAGATGCTCGGGGAGCCGAAGGGAGTGATACACGTCGGACTCTCCACCCTGAGGAAGCAAATCGAGCAGAGGGAGGGGAGCGCCCTACAGCTAACTGACGTCTCAGGAAGGTGGATCCTAGAGGTCAGGCCAGAGATGTCCATCTTCCTTCCCGAGACCTTCAGGGCGGACATCCCCGCCAGGCTCCTTCCAGCAGCGGCCCTCATTGCATACCATCAGCCCATGCAGCAGTCCCAGCTGAAGGACATGCTAGGGCAGAAGGCGTACGACCACGTTCGTGACCTAGCCGCCATGGGCCTCATCGACAGGAGGAGGGAGGGCCTGACCAGGAGACTCACCACGACCAGGAGGTTCGCCGAGTACTTCGGTTGCCCCGAGGTCGAGTACAGGAAGGTCCGCGCATGGTTCAGGTCCGAGGCCAGCAAGCAGGGACTCACAAGCGCAGAGTTGGCCGCATCCCTGGCTCCCGAGGAGCAGATGACGATTTCCGAGTTCTCCGAGGGGGATGCCCCGGAGGTCGAGGCCGGAGTAGAAGAGTGAGGGTGAAACGGGAACCTATCCCCGATCCGTGAACCCCTCGTACAGTAGGGCAACCTCTAGCAAGACCAACATCGGCCCTCCCACAAGGAATAGTGAGATCGGATCCGGTGGAGATATGAGGGCACCGAGGAAAAGCGCAGCGAACCAGATAGCGCCCCTGTTCTCTACAATGGAACTCCTCTCAATTAGACCCGACCTAATCAGCAGGACTGCCAATATCGGAACTTGGAAACCCAATATCGAAGAGAAGTAAAGGCCGGTGATGAAACCTACCCACGACTGCAACTGCCATGTCGACTGCAGTCCGGATTCCGCCGAGTCCTCGGCCAGGTACTCCAGCAGGAACGGGATCAGGACATTGTGGGCATAGGCCAGCCCCATCGCCCCCAATGCAGCGACCATCAGCATGGCCGACAAGACTCTGGTTCCCTCTGAGCTACTAGACAACCGAGACGCTGCCCCGGGAAATGACCTGCTCCCAGTCCAAGCAAGGTCCAGGATGATTGTTGCCACCGTCAGTCCGAAGGCAATCTGAGCGGCAATCCTAAGCTGGAGCAGGATAACCTCTAGTGGCTGGAGGATGATTACCTCGACACCCGTTGGAATGTAACCATCGGAATTCAGGAGCCATTCGATTATCATCTCGGCTATCGGGTAACCGGCTACGAAGCCTATGGCGAAAACCCCTAGGTACAACTTCCTCCTCTTGTCTAGATGGGAAATCAGCACCCTTGTCCCCTCGCTGTCAAACAGCCCTAGCAGACCCTCGCCCATGTGCCAGGATAGGCATCACATTGGTGAATACATCGATTGGCGGTCACGACTTCCTGAGGATAATCGTCAGGATATCATCGTCCTTCAACAAGTGGTCTAGTCCTACCCTCTGCCAATCGAACTTCGCACTCGGTCCCTTTACCCTCGCATAACGGAACTTCCTCAGGAAGTCTCGGTGGAGCTTGGCACAAACGTCTCTGACGGTCGAGGTGTCCTTCACTATCAGAGGCTCGACTAGATCGGCCTCCTGCCCCTGTGGCTTGAGGTATATCGACATGAATCCGAGGTTATCGAAGATGAAGTCCTTCATCTCCTCGATCCCCTCTCCAGTCTTGGCAGAGACGTTGAGGACCGGCCACCCTTCTGGAAGCCCATCGTATGCCCTCTCAAGGTCATCCTTGGTTGCCAGGTCGATCTTGTTGACCACTACGACAGACCTGCTGTAAATCCGATTCCCGGCCAGTGTGTCGACGATGTGGTCGTCCGTCACGTCAGTCCTCAGAGTCACAGTGGCTGAGACAATCCCGAAACCCCTGATTATGCCCTGAATCTCCTCGTCGCTCATGTTCGTCTGCTCGAGCGTCGAACGAACATCTATGCCTCCTCTCCTGGTTCTTGTCACGAATACCTGAGGGGGGGCCTGATTCAACCTCATTCCTGCCTTCCAAAGCTCGTCGTCAAGTATCCGGAAGTGTGACTTCTGGAATGGGTCGATCACGTACAGAACCATGTCGGAACCTCTGATGACATTCAGGATCTCCTTGCCCCTCCCCTTGCCCTCCGATGCCCCTTTGATCAGTCCCGGCAGATCCAGAATCTGTATCTTGGCCCCTCTGTGATCCATGATGCCGGGTATGCAGGTAAGGGTGGTGAAGGCGAAGTTGCCGGCTTCAGACTCGACCTCGGTGAGCTGGGAGATGAGGCTGGACTTGCCCACACTGGGAAAGCCGACCAATGCAACCGAGGCATCGCCCGACTTCTTGATTTCGAACCCCTGGTTCCCTCCGCTAGACCTGGAGTGGGCCTGGGCCTTCTCCTGCTTCTGCCTTAGTGCGGCGATCTTGGCCTTCAACTTCCCTATGTGTCCCTGCGTTGCTTTGTTGTACTTCGTCTTCGAAATCTCATCCTCAAGGGACTTGATCTGCTCGTCAATAGTCGCCATTCCAAAACCGCCCTCCGAGCATCTACTGTTGAGGGTGGCATGGCCAACATTCTTGAATTCGGTGGAAAGTTACCACGTGAATCCATCGAGCGAGGGTATTTGGACACCAGCGGCTCATCGTGTGCATGGTCGATGTGATGCTGTATCTTGTCGACCGAGGGATGCTCGATGAAATAATGTCAATGTCGGTGGAAGACATCTCTTCGGGGATGGAGGGGTCATCCCTCAGAAATTCCAGGCCAGAGGCAGACCCGAGATTCCATCGCGACTTCGACGTGGACTTGGAGGGCGAGGTCCTCGAGCTGATTGACGGGTCAGCCGATCTAGGAGGGGATGAGAAACTCTCCCATGTTACCAGTGACGCTTCCATGGAACTGCGCCTCCTTCTCGCCAAGTGGTGCTCTTCAGCCCAGTGGAGGTGCTGGGAAGCACGCCTATTCCTGTACGTAGAACCAATTCTGGACGACCCAGTATCAGACTCCGACGACTTCCTAATGCCAGTGGTTTGGGAGCAATTCTCACAAGCCCTTTCAAGGACCGACAGGTCATCATACTCTGAGTCTGTGGTATTGGACTGGATGTCTAGGAGGGAGGAAATGGGAGAGACTATGGAGCCCTCTGAGGACCCAATGATACTACCTACCATGGAGTCCCACCGGACACTTAGCGAATCCCTCTTCAAAATTATGGAATCTCTAAGGAGGTCAGAGATGGAACTGATGACTGGTAGAGAGTTCCTAGAGGCCGGAAGGTGGATGCTCGGCAGCTCCACTCTTTACGAGACGTGGGGGTCGCAGGATTGAGTGACCTGCCAATGGAACCGGCCCCTCCGGAGGAGCCTCCAGAACCCGGCGTGGTTGTTCTAGGCAGGTTCCAACCCGTCCACAAGGGCCATGCTCTGATGATCAAAGCAGCAGACGTCTGGCGTACTGAAAATGCAAGTGCCGAGGGTCTAATCATCGCCATAGGATCATCAAATCAACCTCCTTCGATAAGGAACCCATGGTCCTCGGAAGAGAGGGCTGCCATGCTTCGGTCATGGTTGGATTCTGCTGGGATCGAGGCTACGATAGTGGCAATCCCAGACATAGAAGACCCTCCAAAATGGGTCTCTCACGCCGAGAAGTACCATGGCGGTGCAGGTTCCATCTTCACCACAGACATCGGAACGGCAGAGCTCTACGAGTCCTCGGGTTGGCCGGTGATAATGGGCGAGCTGCAGCATCGCGACTCGTACGAGGGATGGAGGGTCAGGGCAACAGCCCAGATGCTGTCGACCGTCTACGATGAGGAGGCGGTAAGATCGGTGATGGGGGAATCGGTCCCCGACGAGGTAGTCTCCCATATGTTGGAAGAGGGGTCACTGGGGAGGCTCGCATTTATGGGAGAGGGTGGCGAGCCCGTAGGATAGCGTCCAAAATCGACCCTAGAAGTCATCGAACTCGTCAAACTCTTCCTCGCTAAGCTCCTCGTCAAACTCCTCGAATTCGTCATCGCTGATCTCGTCGGTGCTGTCCGCGGGAGCTTCCGATGGTGCCTCTGAAGCTGCCATTGGCTCCTCCGCTACCTCCTCTTCGAACTCCTCAAACTCGTCCATGTCGAACTCCTCGAACTCGTCATCGCTGATCTCGGCGGGAGTCTCAACCGGAGCCTCGGCCACTACCGGAGCCTCGGCCACTACCGGAGCCTCGGCCACTACCGGAGCCTCGGCCACTGACGCCTCATCTTCCTCGAACTCCTCGAACTCGTCATCGCTGATTTCCTCTGGAGTCTCCAATGTCTCCTGGTTTTCTCCTTCGGAGCCTTCAATCTCAGGATCATCCTCGATTCCATCTAGTTCGATTTCGTCGTCATCGTCATCCAGGTCCAGATCCCCCAGGATGTCATCGTCGTCATCCTCTTCATCGTCATCCAGGTCCAGATCCCCCAGGATGTCATCGTCGTCATCCTCTTCATCGTCATCCAGGTCCAGATCCCCCAGGATGTCATCGTCGTCATCATCTTCAACCACTGGTTCCACATGGCCCAGCCTAGCCTTGAACTTCGCCAGTTGGATGTCATCCTCCTCGAGTCTGGAGACCAACTCTGCCTTGTTCCCTCCAATCGTTAAGTCGCGCTCTTGGAGCAGCTCCTTGAGTTGGGCCACGGTCATTGAGCTGTAATCCACAGGCTCTGGCTCTTCCTCTTCCTCCAGAGTCTCGTCTTCTGCAACCGATTCTCCTTCGGGATCTTCCGACATCATGGCTTCGAATTCTGCCTCCTGCTTCCTCTTGTACGACCTGTATCCGACCACTGAGACAATTAGTAGGATTACTACAGCAGCGACACCCCCTCCAATTAGTACGGGGCTGATTGGCTTGTCTACACATGAGGTGCTGCCCTCCACGGGCTGGTGCTGTCCCGAGGGGCACTTCGTCAACACAGAGGAGCCCGGTGACTCTACGAAGTACCCAGATGGAGCGACTATGCAATTAGCTTGTCCGCCATCTGGCTGGTAAGTGCCTTCTGGGCAGGCTGACTGCTCAGTCGAACCCTCAACCTCGACGTAGTATCCGGGCTGGGATTCCTTGCACCCCGACTCGCCTCCTAGATCTTGCCAGGTTCCAGGTTGGCATGGCAACTGTTCGGTCGAACCCAGTGTGTCGACGTAGTACCCGGGGGAAGCGTCAACGCAGCTAGTCTGACCAGATGCTGACTGATATGTGCCCGAAGGGCATGGACTAGAGACAGCCATTCCATCGAGGCCGACGATGTACCCTGGCTGGGAACTCTCGCACTCGACGCTACTGAAATTGGGCTGGAAAGTACCACTGGGACAAGGGGTTTGATCGGCTGAACCCGAATTGGGGGCATGGTAACCCGGCTCTGCTTCGATGCAGGTCGTCATGCCAGACTCATTCTGCCAAGTGCCAGGTTCGCAAGGAATCTCATCGATCGCCTTTGTTTGGGTAACGTAGTGCCCAGTTGATGCCGGGGTGCAGGCGGCCTGCCCCGGGCTCGGTTGAAATGATCCCGCTTGACAACCAGTGTGCGTTGTGGAACCTTCTTCGCCAACGAAGTATCCAGGATCAGCTTCTATGCAAGATGTCGAACCAACATCCGGCTGGTATTTTCCCACTTGGCAAGGCGTGTGATCAGACTGCCCGGTTCCTGCAACATAGTGGCCAGCTCCAGCGTCCAAGCAACCAACCTGGCCTGTGCTTGGCTGGTATGTCCCCCCTTCACAAGGTGTAGGGGATGTAGCCTGAGTGGTGTCTACGTAGTAACCCTCCTCGGCTTCGGTGCATTCTGTCATCCCATACGCCGTCTGATATGTTCCAGCCGAGCATGGGGTCTGGCTACCAGCACCAGTTGTAGTAGTCTGGACGTAGAATCCGGGCTCTGCGTCTAGGCATGCATCGACCGTAGTGGCCCCTTGGTCGGGGTTGTACTTGCCTGGCAGGCACTTCGTCTGGCTTGACGACCCGATCGAGTCTACGTAGTAGCCAATATCCGCAGTCATGCAGCTCTGCCTAGCGGTGCTGGGCTGGTACTCGCCAAGTTGGCAACTCTGCTGCGACGTCGCAGCCGATTCGTCCACGAAATGCCCAGGAGTGGCATAGATGCAACTGGTCGACCTTGAGTCAGGTTGGTACGAACCAGGGGAGCAGGCAACTTGCGATGATGATCCAGGTGAGGCAGCGAAGTAACCCGGATCAGCCTCCAGGCAGTCAGAAGAGACAACGGATCCCGTGAATGCGTTGTACGTCCCCGCATCGCAAGGCGTTTCACTCGCGGAGCCGGAGACATCTACGTAGTGCCCCACATTTGCAGATAGGCATTCTGTCTGCGCGTAGTAGGGCTGGTACGATCCAGGGGAGCAAGCAATTTGACTGGTTGAGGCCAGAGAGTCGACGTAGTTCCCTGGATCGGCGTCTATGCATGAGGCCTGTCCCGGCGATGGCTGGAACTCCCCGAGTTGGCAGGGGCTCTGAGAGGTCGAGCCGGGATAGGCGATGTAGTAGCCCGGTTGAGCGTCGATGCAGTCCGAAGAAGTGGTGGAACCAGTCATGTTGTTGTACGAGCCAGCGGAACACGGGGTCTGGCTAGACTCCCCCTCTTGGTCAACGTAGTAACCGGGGCTTGCTTGGACGCAATCCGACGGATCGCTAGAGCCAGAATTAGGATTGTAAGTCCCCAAACCACATGGCGTCTGCGTAGTGGAACCGTTCGTGTCGACGTAGTATCCCGGGGATGCGGGGGTGCACGAGCTCTGACCCGACTGGCCTGTCCACGTCCCAAGTCCACAGGCAGTCTCGTTGGTATTCCCGTATCCAGATGCGTAGTGTCCCGGGCTGGCATCGATGCAGCTGGACTGCCCCGTCTGGTTCTGCCAGGTCCCCGGAGAGCACTGAGTAGGAGAGGACGCACCGGCCCCGGAGTAGTTGCCCACCGGAGTGTCCAGGCAGTCTGCGGAGGAGTTGGATGATGAGTTGGGGTTGTACGTCCCGGCATCGCATGGAGTCTGCGTAGTGGAACCGTTCGTGTCGACGTAGTGTCCCGGGGACGCCGGGGTGCACGAGCTCTGACCGG
>CAYFGC010000063.1:0-8279 GCA_964342625.1 uncultured Candidatus Poseidoniales archaeon
GTTGGCTCCCAGTTCATTGCCACGATCATGTCCTCCGTTGTTTCCGAGGCCTGCCTGAGGGAGTCGACGGTAGGGAACTGCTCCCAGATGCTGTTTCCCACTATTCCTGCGAGGGCGGCGGCCTTTTCCCTCACCTCTTCGGGTATCTCGGCATGCATCTCGGGCACCAGTACCCGCCCGCTGTCCGAGTCTTCAACGCGGTCAAGGAGAATTCGCTGTATCCTGAACGACGAGGGGATCGACCCTCCAGAGTTCCCGGAATGGATGCCCTCGTGTGATACCTTCACCGAAAGAGTTCCAGAAACCAGTCCCCGTAGGGCCTCGGTCATCCAGACGTGATCGTAATCCGGGCCACCGCTATCCATCACGACGACCATGTCGGGGTCCCCCAACTGGTCCGTCAGTTCCTCGAGGTATGGCGGGAGGTCGAATGAGCCGGATTCCTCGCATGTCTCGATGATCAACGTGCAGCGTGGGTGTGGCGCCCCGGCCTCTTGCAGGAGACGGATCGAGGTGGCGCACAGGTACCCCCCGTAGCCATCGTCAACGGAGCCACGTCCAAAGAGCCAGGGGTCCCTCCTGACGGCCCTTAGGGGATGGAGTCCCTCTGACCACAGCTCAGGCTTCGATGGCTGCTTGTCGAGGTGGGAGTAGAATATCACCTCCCCGGGTCCGGTTCCCTCGATAGTCACCAGGAGCACGGGCGATAGGTCGTCTATCCTATGCGTCTCGTATGACATCCCGGAGATTCCCTGCTCGTCGAGCCATTTGCAGAATAGCTCGATGGTTGCGTCCAACTCGCCTAGGTTGGCCCAATCGGGCTCGAACAGTGGGGAGAGGGCCTTTATCTCGATGAAATCGGATAGGCTTGGGAGAATCGATTTCTCCCAAATCTCATCACTTCTATCCATCAAATTCCCCAGGTCCAGCGCCATGACCCCTACCCGGGGCGTTCACTCATGGACTCTTCTACTGGGCGATGTCAGACGATGAGCAGGTCTTGCATCCCTGGTTGGACGGTCTCTGGAATTTCTCGATCTCGGAGATGGGGAAATCAGACGCGAGGGACATTCTTGCGGTTCTTGATAGGGTCTCAATCAAGTCGGCCTTCGCCTCTTCGAGTAGCGCTTGTGGGTATTCGACCAGTCTTCCAGTGACTCCTACCAGGATGGCTGGTGGCAGGACCTGCCTGCTTGGGAGGCCCTCGCTTGACCTATCGGATTCGGATTCCTCCAGGGCTTGGTGGTACAGTGCCATTTGCAACCTGTGCTTGCGAAGGAGCTCCTCCTCCGCCTCACAAGCGGGCCCTGTTGTTTCAACCCCCAGAGCCTCCAATAACCCGCTTTGAGACTCGTCCAGGAGGCAGTGGGCGTCGGTTGTCTTTAGGTCGATGGCTCGGATTGTCGACTTCCCGTTCACGTTGCTCGTGCAGAGGACGAGGTCAATCACCCCGCTCATGTCAATGGTTGTGGAGTCGATTGTCACGAGGTCCTCTACTCCTTCTGGTGACCACTTGCCCCTCCTGACGGCTTCGAAGGAGACGGGCATGGAGAGGTGGAACGGCATCTCCGTCCTGAGGCCCTCCACGCGCATTCCGTCAAACTCGGTTCCGCGTATCATCTCCCCCAGCCTCCCGTCCGAGACTCTCTGGGCCATTGTCGCGGTGGCCTCTGATACCTTGTCGGCATCGGCATCGGGTGGTAGGAGCTCGGAGAAAACGGTCCTGTGGATGTCTTCGTCGGTGATCCTGTCCTCTGTCTTGGTGGTCCAGGATGACGGTAGCGCGGTGCTGGGGCCGTTTTCCCCCGGACCCGGGTTCCCGATGCCGATCTCGATGATCCTGTGGAATACGTTCCCGAATGTCGCGGGATCCACGGAGAGCACGGGCTTCGTGGTTCCAGCAGCTCCGCTTCTGGCAAACATCGAATCTGGTTCTACGCCTGCCCTTACCTCGAGCCAATGGCACCTGGGGCATTCGAAGTATCCGGGGAGTTTGCTTGGTTTCACACGGACTCTGGTCGAGGATTCGGTTCGTGGGGAGGGGGGCTCTGGTGGATCTGTTGTTTGGTTTCCACGGGAGGCTTGGTCGATTGACTCGACTCTCTGGATTGGGGTCATGATGGCATTGCCGTCTTCGTTTGTCTCCGGGAAGCAGTCGGGATGGTGGAGCATGGTAATGCCCGTCTTGCCGGTTCCACCGAGGAATGCGTCCTCAAGCAGGCTCCCCGGGTCGATGGTCCTGCTTCCCCCGTTTGCCAGAACCGGTTCCGAGCCGGCTTCCGATGAGTCTAGCCAGGGCGACTCTGTTTCCCCTCTCCTCCATGACCCCATTCGCAATGATTCGAGCCACATTTGCCCCAGTTGGGGAGCGGTTTTGTCATAGGTCCATGGGAGCACGATGCCCTCGTCTTCCAGCCACTGTGTCCCCCTCGGCGATCCTACGATGATTATCTTCTCTTCCGCCCTGGTTGCCGCGACGTAGAGGAGTCGCCTTGCTTCGGCGTTCTTCCTGGCCCTATGGAGGAGGGAGACGTGCTCCCAAATCGCTGATCTAGGCGTTTTTCCTTCTGCGGGCCATGGGTTGGGGTGTCCTGAGAACATCTCAGGGCTGACGATGAGTCTGCTGTTCTGTTCGTTCCTCATGTTGGTCTGCCTGGGGGAGAACAGGTCGGCTAGGATGACGACCTTGGCCTCGAGACCCTTTGAGCTGTGGATCGTCATTACTTTGACTGCGTTCGTTGGGGGGGTTGTGGACGCCTCGATGGCCTGTGAGCTGCTCTCCCTGAGGTCTCGGAGCCTGTCGGAGAGGACTATCGGGTCGCCACCGACCTCTGTGGTCAGCGTCCTGATCAGGTCAACGAACTGTTCCGCGTCCTGCCTTGAGACTTGATCCGGGTATGCGACGAGCAGGTCTGAGCGGTCAATTGTGTCCTCAAGGAGCTCTACGAGGCCAGAAGAGCTGAGTTCGCGCCATCTAGAAACCAATGAGCGCTGCCTGTCATTGGAGCAGTTAGACAGCAGCCCGGAGAGCAGGTCCTCCCCCTTCTCCGAATTGGAGAGGAAGTCGTGCAGTTGGGTGTCGGTCATCCCGAATAGTGGCGAACGGGCCACCCATGCTGCGTTGTGCCTGGAACCCGGCCTGGCCACTAGTTGGACTAGTCCTTCCAATGCAGCGGCCGCTGGGCGTTCCAGCAATCCGCCTTCGCGGTCGACCTGTGTCGGGACTCCGAGATCATGCAGATGCCTGATTATGACGTCCCTTAGATTGACTCTGTTTGGCAGGAGTATTGTGATTTCTTCGGGCCTGACTGCGTCTTCTGGTTCGACTTCATTCCATGAGTTATCGGCGGATCTTACCCTTAACGGGCTCCCTTCGATGAGGCTCCTCACTCTAAGTGCGATGAGCATGGCTTGCCTCTCCAACCGATCAAGCGACCCCGGTCCGAAGGGATCCAGATGGACCCGCAGATCTGTGGCAGGATCGGTTGATCCATCTGAGTCGGGTGGGCAAATCCACTCTATCGAGCCTGGGTTCTTCCTCTTCTCGGGGAATGAGTGGAGAGTCTGGGACGAGGCGTAGAATTCCCCTATGGAGACTAGTCTGTGCCTGTCCGAGAAGACGTCCTCCCACCATTCGTTCATCACTTCCAGAAGACCTCCTTCGGAGCGGTAGTTAACCTGCAGTGGGATCATGCCCTCCTTGCGTGCCCTGACCTCCCTCCCCGATGGGGCTGGTAGGTCCCAGTCGGTAGAGTCGAATGGGATCCAAGCAGATAGGTCCCTGCCTCCTCTGTGCATGTACTCAGATGCGGTTGCAATGTTCGATTTGTGGTCGTTCCTCGGATCCCTGCTATGGGTCTCTTTCCTGAGAGTCGGTTTTCTGGTAAGCTCCGGTACGCTGGAGAACTCATGCACGTTGATTGACCTTAGTGACTTGGCGAAATCCAGGAATCCGGTAACCTCTGCTTGCCTGAAGGCATAGATGCTCTGCTTCACGTCTCCAACGTAACACACGGTGGGCTCCCAAGGAGTATCTGGCTTGGGAGGGTCTCCTTCTCTGACCTCCCTTGGCCCCCACAGCCTGGATAGCAGCCTCCATTGGAGTGGGGAGTTGTCCTGAGCCTCGTCGATGATGAAGGCTCGGTACCTCCTTCTGATTTCTTCGAGGAGTTGCCTACGGCTCTCAAGGTCTGCTCGGATTGCTCCCAATTTGGATGCCCATGCCCCGGCTGATTCTGGTTCTAGCTCAAGTTTGGATATTGCATCCATCGCCCTGGAGATGTGATCATCCCTCCATGGGCTGTCTTGGCTGATTGAGTCTAGCTCCATCTGGACCGAGGGGTGGTAGAACGTCCTGCATATCTCTGGGCAATTTGCCAGCAGCAGGTCCCCTGCAAGTCTCTGGATGTCGTCGAAGTCATGTACCTCATCACGCTGCTTCAGATTCTTCATCACCCCCTGGAATCCCAGATGGAGGAGATGTAGGTCCCTTAGGTTCTGTATCTCGGCTTCCAAAGAGAAGTGATGGTTCTTCTTCGGGTTGTCCAGCCGCTCGGGAATTTCAGTCGGGAGGGCATTGGATGGCGGTTCCCAGGCAGGAGGCACCTCGGGGGGTTTGGACTCGTCGAGGATGATTGCTGTTCTCACGAAGTGAAGCATCATGGTTCCCAGATCATCTGACCAGATTCGCTGCAGCTCCGAAATCTTCGACTTCATCGTGGACGTGTGGGATGATTTCAGATTCTTGTCCTTTATCTCCGAATAGCTCCTCACCCCCGCTGGCCAGGAGTCGGATGGGAGCTTCATTCTAGGGAAGAATTTCATCTCCTTCCCCATTAGTGTCGATGGGCTGACTATGCAAGTCAGAACGTGCCCCATCCAGCACAGCTTGTCCCATTCGCCCGGAGGTGGCCCGTTGCGGTCTAGTTCGTCAAGGGATGCCATCCGAGTCTCGGAGGACCAACCGGCAGCCGAGGGTGACTGGAGTGATTCCTTGATTGTCTCGCAGATGTCTGACACAATCGAGTGGAGTCTATGAGACTGGTTGGAAATCTCCTCTTTGTCGACAGAGGACATGATCGTCGATAGTAGCTTGTTTGAATCGAAGGAACCCGTTTCGTCCATAATCTTGCTAGAGGACTCCTCGACGAAGACGGCTTTTCCGACTAGTGTTCTGAGTACTCTGGCCGCTGATGTCCTGCCTGCATAGTGCCGAGCGACCCGGTCCCTGGCTGAGAGCACCTCCGAGGCGATGTGGGCCGGTATTCCGGCATCCACCGCATCTCCGATTCGATTCCTCTCGCTAGCGAGTCTCCAGATTGTCCTGAGTGCGGTCTCGACCAGTATCGCCCTTGATGCATCCGACACGTTCTCCCGGCTCAGTGCGTCTCCGAGCTTTCCGCGGTATGGAGAAACCAACTGGGATAGGAAGGAGTCTATCGTTCCGATCGGTGCGTCTTCCAGGAGGGTGAGTAACTGCTCGACGAATCCTTGGCTCTTGACCCTCGGATCGAACCTGTGATTTCCGTCATCTCCCAACGGGCCGGGCCTGATCCTGGAGATTGCGCTGCGGAGGCGATCTTTCATCTCGTCTGCGGCCCTGTTTGTGAAGGTGAGGAGGACGACTTCGCCTGGGAGCAGGCCCTCCCATTCTTCGAGGTTGATCTTCTCCGATGCGGGTGCTGTCACCATCCCCCCTCCTGTGCTGGAAGGCCTTGCTGGCTTGGGAAGGAGCCTAGTTGCCCGTTGATCCGTGGCGAGGTAGTGCTCTATGACGCGGTCGACGATTGTGCTCGTCTTGCCGGTGCCGGCGCCTGCGTCGATGACGATGTGCGAGTCGAGGTTTAGGGCCAGGCGCTGGGCCGTGTTTAGCCGAATCAGAATGACCCCTCCATCCTGACATTGCATGTTTCTCTAACAGGGCAGTAGCCACAGACCCCTGGTGATGGCGTTGGGTGGACCTTTCCCGAGTTTGCGTTCGAGGCTACCTTCAGGGCTACAGAGAGTCTCTGTGCCATCCATGATCTGAAGTGATCGCTTTGGGTTTTCTCGTCCTCGTCGGGGAATCTGTGTGTTGTGCTTGTGATTGATGACCTTGTCCCGATGTTGAGTCCCTTGTGCGACTCCGAGTATTGGGTTGATACCTCCAGGAGGTGGTCTGAGTTGTGTCCGAACACGGATATGCCCGCTGCAAGGACTAGGTCACCCGGGTGGGCTTCCTCCCATGCACGGGCATAGACCGCCAATTGCAGTTCTTCGAGTAGGCCCTTGTAGTGCCGATTCCTATGAATGGGTGACTCCGAGGTCTTGATGTCCCTGATGGCGATTATTCTCTTCGGCCTCCACCCCGAACCATGGACTCTGATTGGTGCGACGCTGTCGTCCCCGTCATTGTCGACCCACTGCCCGGAATCCGGGTCGAGGGGCAGTAGGTCTACTCGATCTACCCACCCCCTAACCTTGATGGGCTCGGTATAACCGTGCCCGGAGAGTTCCTTTGGGAGCGAGATGACTACGTTGTTTGAGCCTTCTTTCCCAATCATCCACTCTATGGATATGGGAGCAGAGTCGGCAATCTGCATTTCTGCTGAGACGATGCTGCCCACCCTCCCGGCAGGGGGTGTCGGGTTAGGGTCGGCGAGCCAGTTACTCCACTCCTGTCTTGACATTCCGGTCAAGGATCTCAGGCGCTGTGTGGAGACTGCGTCTGATCTCTCCAGCCAAGGGGCCCTCGAATCGAGGGACTCCAGTGCTATCTTCATCATCTCGTTCGGATTCAAGCCTGATTTCCCGACGCTCGAATGCCCGGATTCACCGTCGAAGGTTCGTTCCTCGCTAGTTGGGAAATCCAGGATTTTTGCGATGATGTCGTGATGGACATTGTGAAGCAGTTCCCCATAGGTCCTGTTGTCGATGTCCTCGCCTTGCAGTTCTTCCGTGCCTGCATCCAGTTCCCTCGAGAGCCACCCACTTCTAGGGCACCTCAGCCAAGTCTGGAGTCTGGTTGGCGACCAGATGGGGACATCCAGTGACATTCCCTCTGAGTGTCCGTGTCTGGAGTCGGTCACTGATGATCCGGTTGGGGAGGGGTTTAGCGGTCTCGGGTCTATCGAGAGGGATGGTTTCCCTCCTGATACGCCCCCCACAACTGGCCACCTCCGGTTTGTTCGGGGGTTTTCGACCCCGGGAGGGTTCCTTCCATGGAATTTTAGTCCCTCGAGGGAGAATATGTGCTTTCCAGCATCTTCCGGCAGATACCCATCCTCCTCGGCGATTGAGGGCTGCCTTCTTTCGCGGTCCCTCTGGACGTGTGTGTCGATTGGAATCGAGATCGCGCTAGGGTTGATTGGGGACTTGGATGGGCCTCGTGACTCTCTGATTCGCAAGCCGTCGTCCTGCCTGGCGTCCCTCGGGGAGACGAATGCAATGGAGAACTGGTAATCCCCCTCCTCGATTCCCTCGACATCGGAGTCGCTGGCCCATTCCCTGATTGGTGCGGATGGTGGGGCCGTTTCATCCATGCTCGGATCTAGGATTATCACTTCTGGCGAGGAATGCAGGATGTGCTGCAGGCTGTGCCTGGCGTCCCTGATCGGGGCATCGGGCCTGAGGATGCCTAGGGAATGGCGTTCCTCCTCACCTAGGAACGGCGTCTTGGGGACCCTTAGGTCCCATGAGGAGCTGGAAAGGTTCGCCATGACAATCAGTTCGGAGGTGCATCCAAGAGCCTCGCTCGGACTTAGCACTGAGACGTTCCCGGAGAAGTTCGGGCCACCTGGGACTGCAGACGATTGCTCGGCTAGTGAGGCTAGTTCGTCCACCCAATCGGACCCGAGGGTTGGGCCTCCCTGTCCTGATCTTCGTTGCATCTCCCTCAGGACCTCCCGGTCGCTAACCAGTGCATGGACTGCTGCCGCTGGGGAGAGTCCCTGCCCCCGGTAGAGCTGCATCTCAGAATCGAGGTCGATTAGGGACAGGGTGTTATTCAGCCATTGGTCTCCGTCAGTGGCGATGTCCGGCAGGGGGAGCACGGAGCCCGTGTAGCACCCAATTGGCTGCCCGAGGTCCCGTACCAGTTCCCTATCCGGGCCCCGGAGGATGGGGAATAGTGAATTGGCCAAGCAGAGAAGCCACCATTGTGCCGCTTCCTTTGATGGCCCGTCCCTCTCGTCGGAAGGTGGTCGCGAGAGGGTCTCGATCCACTTGAGTAGGGCTCCTGGACCTCCGAGGACGTGTTCATTCCTCGCTAGTTTTGTGAGTAGCTCGGAGTCGGCGGAAGG
>CAYFGC010000064.1:0-8216 GCA_964342625.1 uncultured Candidatus Poseidoniales archaeon
CTGATATATTCCCAAGATCGATCCACTCAGATCCACTCCACACATGGATGTGTACTGTTGAGTTTACCATGAAAGCGTCCCCGGGGTCACCGATGTATACCTCTCCGAGGTCAGAAGTGTCCTCGACTGTTCCGATAATTGAGAACGAGGTTCCGTCTTCTCCCGCTGGGCCGGATTGTCCGTCTACCCCCGAAGCTCCGGCGGGTCCGACTGGGCCAGCTGGGCCCGCTGGTCCGTCTTGTCCATCGACCCCAGCCGGACCCTGCGCTCCACTCGGTCCTGTCAGGTCGATCGACTGCCACGAGCCGTTAGAGCAGGCTTGGAATCCTGAATCGGAAGAGACGTAGTAGAGCCTCCCCTCGGTTACGGAATCGCATGAAGGGAGATTGGAAGATGCCGGAACCAGGAAAACGTTCCAGTCCTCGAGATCACTGGGCTCATCATCCACATCGTCATCGGTCCCGGAGCAACCCGCTAGGGCAGAGGCGGTCATCAGTAGGGCTAGTAGAATCGCCAAGGCGTTCTTTCTGGTACTCTTCATGGGCAATCGGGAATCTCAGCGATACTTAATCAATCTCGGAAATCAGAGACCTCGTGCAGCGCCTTTCTAGACAAATCTGGAACTTGTGCACCCTCTGCAGGGTAACCGACGGGGAGTAGAAGCATTGCGTGCTCGTGCTTGGGCCTCTGGAGGATTTCCCGCAGGAAACCCATCGGAGAGGGAGTGTGAGGGAGGGTCGCCAGACCCATATTGTGGATGGCTGATATGAACAGTCCGGCTGCAATACCACAAGACTCCTGAGAGTAGTATGTGGGTGCGAAACCATCTCCCCTCTCCCTCTTTGAGTGCCTGAACAGAACAATGACCCATGGGGCTTCAGTGATGTGTTCCTTCACATGATCGGTTCCAAGAGGTGCTAGTACTTCCTCCCACTCCTCGGGAATCCTCTCCTCGTAGAACTTGGCCTCTTCCTTCTCAGCCTCCTCCCTGATAACCCGCTTCAATTCCTTGTTCGAGACCGCCACGAATGTCCATGGTTGGAGATGGGCCCCAGAGGGGGCAGTGCTTGCTGTCCTGATTGCAAGCTCAATCAATTCTCGGGGGACCTCTCGATTGGAGAAGTGCCGAGTAGTCCTGCGTCGGTCCATCTGCTCGTAGAATGAGCGCGCCTTGGAAAGCATGATTTCACTGTCAACCTCGATGAACTCCAAGTCAATGAAGCCTGGGTCCTCGGCGCCAGTCATTTTCCTATCACTCACGCCGAATCATCAATGTCGCCAGAGACAAGGAGGCAATTGCCAAAGGAGTTGCGAAGCCCGGGATGAAGCTCGAGTCATCGGACTGGCATTCGGTCGTGGCGCCCCCCCAAGTGCCGTTGTCATACCAGCAGTCGGACCAGACCATCCAGCCGAATCCGTTCTCCGGAATGCTGGTTGTATTTCCATCATCCCATTCGATCTCGATTTTCCAGTTGACGTAGGTCACTGTTTCCTCGGGCACAATTGAACCCTCCCAGGCATCACTCTCATCTGTCATTGAATGTGCCTCTGGAGGGTAGCAGATTCCTGAGTTGACGCAAACCTGAGTGACCCATGTAACTGACGTAACGTTACTCGCTGATTCATCGTTTATACGGACGGTGACTTCGAAAATGTCCCCTGCGGATGCGACATTGGGGTACGAAACGCTCTCGACTCCAGTTCCCTCTATCGAAGCCTCCTCGTTGACGCCTCCCTGAGATGCTACGGCCGCAGATGCAATGGAAACGAGAAAGACCAGTGACAGTAAGACCGTTCTCACGTATGGTCGTGAGAAACCATCATTCATCAATGGTGAGGCACTATGTCTCAAGATTCCAGAGGTCGTCACCTATCCAATGAATCGTGGAAATCGCCTTCCCCTTTGTCATCGACATCATCTCCTCGCCGTCGTGCAATGCAGTGCCCGAGGCAATTGGTTCGCCGGTCTCCTGGCTCCTTATCCAGACGAAATCTCCTTTCTGGAGTGATGGATCTGCAATATGAATCCCCGCACCCATGCAATCGGCCCCGTTTTCCAGAAATGGAATAGCCCCTCCGTCAACAGCCACCCATGAGTTCTCAACGTTCCACTCGGAAATTCCCTTTAGCGTGGGGTACCAACCCATTTCTCCACCAATCTCAATCTTCATCACAAGGGGGACCCTATCAACTAGGATAAGGTCAGTTTCCTGATAATGCGCCTGCTCGAGAAAACCCTCGAGGCTCACCTCATGCCCTATCCAAGATGCCAACTCATCAGCAACGCCCCTGATTTGCTTGATTCTTACCGGAGTCCTCCTCCTGAGCCTCTTGTCCACCATGATTGCTCACATGCAGGTAGGCGCAAGAACATGCCGAAAGCGCACACTTGAAGCGCAGCGCCCTCAGCGCTGCTCGATGCTTGCTGTGTGTCTAGACCTCGAGGGGGTGCTTATACCCGAGATTTGGATCAACGTCGCGGAGAGAACCGGAGTCGAGTCACTCAGGAGGACAACCAGGGACGAACCGGACTACGATCGTCTGATGAGTTACAGAATAGGAATCCTAGATCAGCATGACATCAAGATAGAGGATATCACCTCGACTATCGATTCCATGGAGCCTATGGAGGGAGCGCTCGAGTTCCTCCAATCTCTAGAGTCGAGATGGCCGACGCTACTGCTCTCGGATACATTCTCCCAGTTTGCCAAGCCTATGATGGCAAAGTTGGGACACCCGACGCTATTGTGCCACACATTGGTGATCGATGACAGCGGGAGGATCGAGGACTGGGAGATTAGGTACGAAGACCACAAGAGGAAGACGGTCGAGGCCCTAATGGGGATGAACTACCACGTTATCGCCGCTGGCGATTCCTACAACGACACCACCATGCTATCAACTGCTAGTGCAGGAATACTATTCAGACCACCAGATAATGTGGTCGATGAGTTCCCGCAATTCCCAGTAGCTAGAAATTACGCAGAGCTCACAGAGGCAATTGAGTCTGCTGCTACAGACCTTGGTGAGCATTGGAAGTAGGATTCTCGGCCTCCAATCGATTGAAATAAGGCAGGCAGGTCGGCGAGACGCATGGCGAAGTGGCACGGCATTTCACGCAGGAAGCCCACGGGCGGGCGTCTAAAGCGCCCGAACCGCTACAGGGGCAAGCGCAGGACCGAGGTCGCCAGCGAGGAGCAGCTCGCATACGTGGGCGAGACTGATGCCCGCAAGAACTACAGAAAGAGGGCTGGCTCACAGACAGTCAGGACCCTCTCAGTGAACCAAGTGAACGTCAACACGAAGGACGGGAAGACAGTCAGGGCCACGGTAAAGACCGTTGTCGGGAATGATGCAGACCCCAACTTCGTTAGAAGGAACATCGTGACCAAAGGGGCAGTTCTGGAAACGGACAAGGGGCTGGTAAGGGTTACTAGCAGGCCTGGAATGCACGGCGTAGTCAGCGGCGTACTCGTGGATGAATGAGGCACGAAGCCCTCAAGTCACACAGCACTCAGGGATAGGGCGATAGCATGGCGGCAAAGGAGGAGATGACCCTGTGGACCGGGTACTTCGACTCCAGGCTTAGCCGTTCAGACGGCCGAAGGGTGCCGAAGGAAGCCAGCATCCCTAAACCGACACTGGAGTCAGTGGTTTGGGCTGCCCGAAGTGCAGGAATCAAGAAGATGAGGCAAGAGCCCGAGGCCAGTCACCCTTCCAGGCCATACGCAAAGGAAGGAAGGCTCATCATGCCTCCGAGGCACGTCTTGGAAGTTACTGGAGCTAGTAGCAAAGAAGGGGTGATGAAGGCGATTGGAACTGCACTTAGGAAGAGGTCGCAGGATGCGAAGGAGCAGGGCAAGGATATAGCCGCTAGAGGGCCTGCCAAGGGCGATCGGAGGAGGCGTGCTCAACGCAAGTCATTCAAGCACCGCAAGAGCGGGCAGAGGAAGAAGAAGTTCGGTCGGAAGTGAGGCTTTGTTCAGAGTAGAAGAGGGTTTTCCCGATGCTGAGGCCTTCCTTAGACTCAGGGCCGGAGCAGGGATGCGAGCCCGCTCACTAGAGGGGGCAAGCAAAGGTCTCGGACAGGAGCTTTTCTCGGTTCTCCTGAGGCTCGAGGAATCGGATGAAATCGTAGGGATGGGGAGAGTCATAGGTGATGGTGGGACAATTTTCGTCATCTGCGATATGCTGGTAATCGAGGAATTCCAGAGAAATGGGGGTGGCACCATCATCATGAATGCGCTGATGGAATACTTGCTCAGAGAGGCTCCCCCCAAGTCATACATCAATCTCATGGCGGACGTGGACGGGTTCTACGAGAGGTGGGGCTTCGTACCTTCTCTTCCAAGATCGAGAGGGATGGTTCTGAGAACCTAGACGGCCTATTCCACTGATATTGTCCAGCCGAACTCGTCTGGCGCACGCCTCTGCTGGATTGCCGTAAGGGCATCGTACATCTCCATGGCTACAGGGCCTACATCCCCCCCACAGTACTCGACGACCCTATTCCCATGCTCTATCGTTCCAATTGCTGAAACTACAGCTGCTGTTCCGACGCAGAAGCACTCGTCTGCGTCTAGCGCGTAGTCTACATCGACCTTCTCCTCCCTGACCTCGTAACCCCTCGACTCCGCGAGTTCCATGACTGATGCCCTAGTTACGCCTGGAAGAATGGTACCAGTCAATTCTGGCGTGGATATGACTCCATCCTTGACGCAGAAGAAATTGGCAGCGCCGACCTCCTCGATGTACCTGTGATTGACGGCATCGAGGTAAATGATCTCCGAGTAGCCCTCCTTCTTCGCCATCTTGGAAGGCACCATCCCCGGTGCGTAGTTTCCTATCGCCTTGACGCCTCCCGAACCTCCTGGAGCGGCCCTGTGGAACTCATCGGATACTCGTAGTGAAGTAGGAGTGATACCTCCTTTGAAGTAGGGCCCCACAGGAGACACATAGACTAGGAATGTGAACTCGGGTGCAGGAGCAACACCTAGGATTTCCCCACTCCCGAAGAGAAGAGGCCTGACGTAGAGGGCTCCCTTGCCCATCGGCGGGACCCATCGGATGTTCTCCCTCACGGTCCTCTTCACAGCATCGAGGAACATTTCCTCGGGAACCGGTGGCATACCCAGCCTCCGAGCGCCCTCTCGGGATCGCTTGGCGTTGTCGCTCGGTCGGAAAAGGACCACACTACCATCCTCCGCATACTGTGCCTTCATCCCCTCGAACAGACCCTGTCCGTAGTTGATGACACCCGCAGCTGGGGACAGGCTCAGGTTCTGGAAGTCCTGCATCACCCCTGATTCCCATTCTTCTCCCTGCTTGCAGGTTGCGATGTACATGCGATCAGTTTGCGTGAAACTGAAAGTGAGTGAATCCCAGTCTATCTCTGGCCCAGCATCCTCACTCATTCCCCGCACCCCAATTATTGCAGAGGGGAACGCCTCGGCTTTCAACGGTTCCGCTGAGGACCCCCCCGGCATGGTTATGGCCCCTCACGATGACGTGGGGTAGAGCAACAGCCTTGGCAGGTGGATGGGTGAACTAATGCAATGGAATGAGGATGTCTGCATAGTCTCGGGGGACAATCGTGCATGGCAGGACGAAGGCGAGCCGAAGACCGTGATCGAGCTCTGGTGCAGAACCAGGGCTGGCCACTCGACTTTGCTACTTGTGAACGGCCTCAAGCCCTACGTCGAGATATCCGATCCATCTACTGAAGGAGATATTCCAACTCCTTCATCTCTATCTTTGGAAGATGTATCTAGGACCAAAGATGTACGCGGCGATCCTGAGCCTAGCGGGATGAAACTCTCCACAAGGGACGGCAAGGTGAGGCCGCACTACAAGGTGTTCGTGAGGGACACAACCAAGGTCCGTGGAGTCAGGAAGGCTCTCTCTGGTCTTGGATGGACGGTGACCAGCGCAGACATACTGTTCGTGCAGAGGCTCCTACTGGACCTTGACCTTGGGCCACACGTCCGGATGAGCGGGGAGGTCCTCTGGGCGGGTGATCGAGCGCCCGAAGAGGCGAAGACCTCGGAGACCACCGACAGAGAGCTTGCGCAGAGTAGGATCCTGTCGGCCGGGGGTTCCGGCCTCTACCCCCTGGACATGGTGGTTTCATGTGATGTCACTGGCCTTGAGAGGGCGGACCCATTCCCTGCCCCGTTCGTCACACTCTCATTCGACCTGGAGACCAGCATAGCTGACAACACCATACTCTGTGCGGCTGCTATCGTAGATAGGGGCGGAGAGAGGACGGAGTACCCTATCACCGGAGCTGAGACAGAGATACTCGAGAAGCTGACCGAGGTGGTCAGAACGGAGGATCCTGATTTCATCACCGGTTACAACATCGATAACTTCGACTTGCCGAGGATGGAGGAGAGGTCGGAGGACATCTCTCCGAACTCAGAAGGAGATCGCGCTCCCCTTCTCGGTTGGGGGAGGGTCCCCATGTCTGAGAGCGAGATAAAGAAGGGCTGGAGAAGGCCGGGGAGGATATTCCCCAATAGGGAGCAGAATAGAGTCTGGACGATAAAGGGTCGAATACCTCTCGATGCTTGGTGGCAAGCAAGGCAGACCCTGAGGCCACAGAGGGAGTCGCTCAAGTATGTCTCCAAGCTTCTGTGGCCCGATGACGACGAGATGCACAAGATGGACATTGATGCGAGCAAGATGGACGAGGAGTGGGCCGAGAGACCGGACGAGGTCCTAGAATACTGCGTCAGGGACACCGTACTCCCCCTCGACATACTGGACAATCTGAAGTCTATAGCGCGGAAGGAGGCACTGGCATCCGTATCGCTGACCACCGTAGACATAGCAGCGACCAGCACGACCAGTCGATGGATTGACTCTCTCGTGATACGCTTGGCAGACAGGGAAGGAGTCGCAGTACCGAATACAAACCAAGGCCCAAGGAAGCAGGGCAAGATAGCAGGGGGATACGTGCATGAGGTGGATCCAGGAGTCGAACCGTGGGTGGTGGTGCTTGACTTCAAGTCGATGTACCCCTCGATAATGATCTCGAACAACATCTGCTCGACGACCCTGGTCAGGGACGATAACGAGGACGAGTCTCACAGTGTTTCTCCCACCACGGGCACACGATACATCTCCAAGGAAGAGCGACTGGGTTTGGTCCCCCAGCTCCTCGATGGTCTGATGCAAAGCAGAGACAGTCACAAGGCCGCGCTCGCGAAGGCGAATGAGGAGGGGGATGAGGAGGAGGCCTTCCTACAGGATCAGTTACAGTATGCCGTCAAGATACTCATGAACTCCTTCTACGGCGTGTTCGCCTCAAACTTCTACCGCTTCACACATCCGAGCCTTGGTGCTAGCATCACCGAATGGGCACGCCACAACATCAAGTCGATCATCTCCAAGGTCGAGGACGAGGGGCACAGCGTGGTCTACTCCGATACCGACTCAATCTTCGTACGTGCCCCGGTAGACGAGGATTCCCCCAAGAACAGGCCTACAGACTCGGAGGATCTCGGAAGATGGGAGGAGGCGATGAGTTCCTCCATGGAATTCGGGGAGTCTCTCGCAGAGAGGTTCACCAAGGAAGGAGCCGAACTCGAATTCGAGACCGCCCTCTCATCTTTCTTCAGCCATGGGGCAAAGAAGCGATACGTGGGCAGGGTCGTCTGGCCGAGGGAAGAGATGCTAATCAGAGGTTACGAGGTCAGGAGGACGGATTCCTTCCAGATACTATCAGATACCATGACGCAGATGTTCGAGATGATCCTTGATGGAAACACAATAGGGGCGGTAGACATGACCAAGTCAGTGATAGACAGGGTCAGGGAGGGGAAAGTGGAGCCTTCACAACTGGTTATCAGCAGATCCTGCAAGGGGAGATGGGACTCCAAGAAGAACGAGTGGGATTTCGACAGCGTGTATGCGAACCCGGACGGCTTGCCGTATGTTCGTGCAGCCAAGCAGAGGATAGCAGCTGGTCTGCAATTCACTCCTGGCATGAAGGTCGGATACATCGTCACCGAGCCGGACGAGGGTGACAAGAAGCTCGGTGTCAGGGCGTGGTTAGTTGACGAGATAGGGGGAGAGGCACCGGATTACGATAGGGAATACTATGCCGGTAGGCTAGCTAAGTCCCTGGGAAGGGTCACAGATGCATTCGGATGGGACGAAAAGAACCTACTGAAGGGTACTAGGCAGGATTCTCTCGATAAGTGGTTTTAGAT
>CAYFGC010000065.1:0-8170 GCA_964342625.1 uncultured Candidatus Poseidoniales archaeon
TACATACTGTTCGCTCATAGCCTCCGAAGTAGAATGGTTGTATTAACGGTTTTTTCGGAACGGTTAGTTCCGGTTTCTGGATGGTCACACTAATTTGGGGAACTCCTTGCGAAGGCCATGGGAGCACCGGGGGCTGACGTAGAGTCCTTCCTCTCTGACAACTGCCCCCCCATGGGGATTTACGAGACTCTGTATGCGTTCAAGGACTCGTTCGGGAGCTTCATGGGCGACGAGGGGACTCACCCATGGTCCCAGGGGTTCCCCCTAACGACTCCTTTGGAGGATTTCGGAGGTCCTGATCTCCCCGATAGCATAGACGTCACATGGGAGGATCGTTTCTACCCCAAGGCATGGGGGCATCCCGAATTGCGGGATGCCATTGCGAATTACTACAACTCACAGTACGGTTCAGACATCGCTCCGGAGAACGTGATGGTGTTCGCAGGAGGGAGACCTGGGATATACACGGTCTTGGCGTTCCTGAAGGAGAGCGTGCAAGCTAGGATAGGGAACATCGAGTGGCCTGCTTACCTGGATATCATGGAGCAGACGAAGACTGCCTTCCAGATCGTACCCTTCACCAAGGAGAATGGATTCCACCCCAGCAATGACGAGTACTTCGACCGCAGTGGCCTGAATGCGAAGACCCGGCTAATGCCGATAATTTCCAACCCGCAGAACCCATCTGGTCAGACTCGGTGGGGGGATGAGCTGGAGCACCTAATCCAGTTGGCGGAACAGCCGAAGAATGGCATTCTCCTAGATGAGGCATACGAGATGTTCCATTCTCCCTCGGTGAGCGGGATCCAATTCGTTCAGGATCTGGACAGGAGCAACGTGTTCATCGCCGGGGCCTGCACGAAGGGACTCCAGTCTCCTGGCATTCGTGTTGGGTGGATAGTCGCCAGCAAGAGGAACATCGAGACGCTGTCAAACTACTCCAGCTTCGGCATGGGAGGGGTCAGCCACCCCTCACAGCTCTATGCAGTCAAGCTTCTAGAGCCTGATCGGGTAAAGAAGGCCAGGAAGGCCGTCGAAGAGCACTACAACTGGCAACGTGAGAGGTATGGCGAGGCATTCGAGGAAATGGGCCTGGGGGTGTACACGGGCGATGGCGGGTTCTACCACTGGCTGGAGCTACCTGAGGGGATGGAGAGCAGGGAGTTGAACAGGAGGTTGTTCAAGCGTGGTGCTGCAATACTCTGTGCTTCTGATTGCGATATGGCCAGGCCTCATTCAAAGGACCCTTCCTACGTAACACCCTATTCTCGCTTCTTCCGCTTTTCTTTTGGCCCCCTGCTCCCAGAAACATTCGAGTCTGACATACAACTTTTCAGTGAAGTTCTTGATGAGTACAGGCTTGAATCTGGAAGTTGAAACCGGTCAAATCCTTAAGTGATGGATTTCCTCCAAGAGCCGTGGCGACAGGACCGACTGCAGAACAGGCAGCTAAACTAGCCCAAGCAACATACAAACAGTTCTTGGAAGAGCCCGAGCGTTCGAAGCAAATTGCGAACATCCCGAAGCTATTGAAGAAGTTCGAAGGCAACTATGGGACTATGGTCAAGGGCCTACAGAAGAAATATGGAAAGGTGACAAAGAAATCTGCAGCACCTGAGCCTGAGCCAGAACCCGAGGCGGCGCCTGAGCCAGAACCCGAGGCGGCGCCTGAGCCAGAACCCGAGGCGGCGCCTGAGCCAGCGAAGAAGAAGAAGGCGAAGAAGGCACCCTCGGATCCGAAAGAGGCGAAAGCTGCAGAGGCTGCGGCGAAGGCCGAGGCCGCTGCTGCTCAAGCCGAGTTGAAGAAGGCGAAGAAGGCGCAGCTTGGGGATGCCAAGGCAGCAGCGAAGGAAGCCAAGGCAGTAGCGAAGGCCGAGGTCGAGGCAAAGAAGGCAGAGGCTGGAAGGAAGGCTGCAGAGAAGCAGGCGGAGGCCGCAAAGAAGGCACTAGAAGAGCTGAAGACTTCTTCGAAGCTCTCTCCGGAAGAGCTCAAGGAGAAGGAGAGGGGACTCAAGGAGAAGGTGAAGACTGAGTCTGCCGCTGCCAAGGAGTTCGGAAAGGAAGCCAAGGATGCGATGTCTGAAGCGAAGAAGCTGGGTTCGGAGGTCGCCAAGGAAGGCAAGGCTGCGGCGAAGGCAGAAGCGGAGCTCAAGAAAGCCGAGTTGGAAAGAAAGGTTGCTGAGAAGCAAATCAAGGCATCTGGCAAAGCGAAGTCGAAGGCGGAACAGCAACTTGAGGAGTTCAGGGCAAAGCGAGAGTTGGCAGAATCTAAGATGGAGAGCACGATGGCGAAGAAGCAGGAGGCTCTGGAGGCCTCGAAAGCCGAGGCCACCGAGGCAAAGGGTGCCCTGAAGGACGTAAAGGATCAGATGAAGACTGAGATGGCTGCAGCAAAGACTCTGGAGAAGGAAGTGAAGGCCAAGCAGAAGGAGATTGAAAGGGTCGAGGAAGAGGCAAAGAAGGCAGAGGCTCAGAAGATCAAGGTCCAACAAGAGATTGAAGAAAGCCAGAAGTTCAAGTCAGAAACGGCGAAGAAGGCCGAGCAGGTAGAGGCAGAGGTTGCCAAGCTACAGAGCGAGATGAAAGGGAAGGAGGAGGCCCTCGTAGGGGTTGAGACAGCGGCTATGAAGGCCGAGAGAGAGGCTGCTCATGCCGAGTTGAATCTGAAGGCCAACCTAATGGATAGGGAGGAGCTGATCCTTGAGAGGGTCGGCCTGAAGGCCGTTCAGGTGAACTGGGCCCAGATTGGGGAAGCAGAGGGTCAGAGGCCAGATGACCTGACAAGGATACAGGGGCTTGACGAATTCGCCCAGAAGAAGCTGAATGTCCTGGGGATTCACACCTACGACCAGCTATCGAAAATGGACCCGCTCACAGCAGAGGTTGTCAACGACGCAATGGAGTTCACACCAGGCAGGATCACCAAGATGATGTGGTCGCAACAGGCTATGCAGTTGATGCACGAAAGAGGACGCTGATCACTCGGCTGGGGCATAAATCTGGAATCCGCTCAGCGGCGGAGTGTATACGTGCAAGTTGATCAGGTTGGTGCTCTCCTCGTTAGACACCCGGTGGATGTCCGGCTCCGCTGCGGCACAGACCTCCCCTGGCATGTATCTCCTGCCGGAGACCGGGTATGCGAGACCCTCCTCATTGGTCTCGTAGACGGTCTCGGTGGATACTCCGGAGGCAATCAGGAAGGCGCAGTCGCTTCCCACGTGGTCGTGGATCGGCGTATCTTGGCCTGGCTTCCAACATATTGCAACAAGCTCGTAGTTCTCGGTACTCTTGATCACGTTCCTCTGATACCCGTCATCGGAGTAACCTATGCAATCCTCCAGTGCCTCGACGTTGAAATCCAAGGAGGATAGTCTCGAGTCGAGTTCGTCCAGACCCGGTCTTCTGTCTATGCTGTCGAGCCAGGTAGTGAGTCCGCGGAGGCCATCACATTGGGACAGGAGGTCTGCACGGGCCTCGTCTGATAGTGGGGCATGCGTCACCACAACCCTCGCACGCAGGCTTGGCTCAAGACTCTTCTGACAGGACACGTGCTTGTCCTTTGGAGATGAATCGGGCTAGCCGACCAATGAGAGATGCCCGGTGATCTTGTCGATCTGGTCCCTTGGACCGGGTCCGATCCCCACCACCGTCTCAGTCCCGGGTGGTATCTCGGTATGCCCCGCGTCTGTGACCAAGTGGCAGACCAGGCCCGCCTTCTTGGCCCTGGAATGGACCTCCTTCAGGGAAACTAGGTCAGGGACCTTGCAGACTATCTTCCTCGCGCCCCTCCTGAGGTACCTATCCAGTGACCTGGGGCTGATTCTTTTTGCAGAGAGCACGCACTCCGCTGAGGCGTGAGCGCATTGCGCAGCCAGCTTTCCCTTCGATAGTTGCAAGTCCTGCCTAGTGACGAGGACCATGGTTAATTCATCAGTTGGGGGCACGATCTCTCACCGCTTCGAATGACGGAGAAGAACGGTGCCTGTGCATCATCTCGCCCAATGGGGATGCCATCCATGCAACGAACATCACATTCCCAGCAACGTGGTACAAGTCAAAGACCAGCCCGTTCAACAAGTATGGAATCAGCATCGAGGGGCCGACGTCCAACAGTATGCTCAGTGAGACGAACCAGTTGAATGCCAGTCCGGATATCGCTGCGATTACGGCCAGAAGTCCGATTCTGACATTCCCTTCTACGACGATGCGGTTCGCTAAAATCGCACCCACGAGAGCGACTCCACCCCACCCGATAGCCTGGAAAAGTGTCCAAGGTCCATGTCCGAGAAGCATCGCGTTCGATGCTAGTGCGATGGTCGCGGCGAGTGCAATGGCACGAGGAGCCCCGAAGTACGCTCCCGCCAGCAGGACCAGGACCGTTACCGGCTGAACATTTGGGATTGGGTCCAGGAGTATCCTGCCAGAGACCCCGAATACTGCTAGCAGGAAGAGCAACGCCCACTGGCTCTGGTCCCTCAAAGACCGTTCGCTCCTAATCAGGGAAATTACGATAATCGATAGTATTGCGATATTCAGGAAAAGTGACTCGATTTGTGACAGTGCAACATTGTGGAAGTCGTACAATCGCTCACCCCGTTCCTCTGGTGTGCCCTCATCACTTCATACTTGCGAATCTCACCAGGTGACGATGCTCCATGAGAGCACGTCCCCCTCGGACATCACCAAGTCTCCGATTCCGGCCGTGGAAGTGGCACCGTTGTGATCCAGGTGCCAATACGCCCCATTGAAGTCCCCAGTCACAGTATCTGCATTCAGGCCCCCTATGGTATGGACGAATGCCCCCCATTGTCCAACGTCGTAACCGACCGAAAGGCCCCCATTTGCCAGTCTTGTAGAGTCCATCATGAAATCCAAGCCATTGGAGTACCCCTCGAAGCCACCAACGCAAGCTCCGGTCCTGTTGAGGTCCTCGTTCACCCCCAACTCAACCCCATCGGAACCAATCATAGTGATGCCCTGAGAAAACTTGTCATGCGGCGAGGATGCTGGGAAGTGCACGCAGATTACCTGTTTTCCGTCCCACTCGGTTGGTAGGCCGTCGTGTGCAGATTCATTGTCGTCTATGAATTTAGAAGCCTCTTCGGAGAGCCTGTCCTGGATGGAGGGGGCAATTAGTATCAGAACAATTAGTGCTACTACGGATGCTGGTTTCAGTATCTCAGACATTGGTTCCGATGGTGGAAAAAATAGGTCTATGAAGATAGTTAACAATAATGCGGGTGGGAATTATCAACCCTTACCGTGGAGTCAGTCAATTTTCTCATTGATCCTATCCCTCAGTATCTTGCTGACCGACTTCCCGTCAGCCGAACCGCCTAGCTTCTGCATCACCATCCCCATCAGGGGCCCGACAGCACCCATTCCTCGCTCTTCGATGAAGTCGGACCTCTCCCTGATTACTGCTTCTACTGCCTCCTCGATTGATGATGTGTCAGCGGGGAGGAAGCCCCGGGACTCGGATTCTGATGACATCCACGAAACCAATTCCTCGACGGGCGCCTCCGACGATTCGGCCAGAAGAGTCTCGGCCCCCTCCCTGGTCAACAACCCCCTTTCCCGGAGGTGGACGGATGCGGCCAGCGCGTGTGGCCTGTCAGTGCCGCTTTCCAGCAGGGCGCTTGCCCATGCTTTCGGAGGGAGCTCAAGGGGGCCCTCGATGCCTTGGAAGAGAATATCGTCGATCTCGCCGTTGAGTAGAGCCTCGACTTGGTTTGGAGACAGGTCGAGGACGTCTAAACGCTCCTTCCTCTCTTGGGCGGTCAATGGGAGATTTTCGCATATAGAACTCCACCTGTCAGGAGGGATCTCCAAGACCGGGATGTCTGTCTCCGGGTACATCCTGGCACCCCCGGGGAGGGGGCGCAGTGCCGTGGTTGTCCCATCCTCTGGCTTTCCCTTGCGAATGACCACGTTTCTGACCTCCTGTGGGATTCTGTGGAAGGCCATCCTAGCTCTGTTTACAACGGACTCTAGTGCTAATTCCCCCTGCCACCTAGGAGCCACGCATAGCACGAAGGCGTCCCCATCTGAGAGGGCCAGCTCGGCCTTCACAGCATCGACCTCCTTGGCCCCTATACCATAGGCGGGGAGTTCGTCGGAGTGGAAGATGCCTCTCACCCCGGCTAGTTTGGCGGCGCTGGCCAGCTCCCTCCCCAGTCGGGGCAGTTGAGCCCCGTTTTCGGTTGCGGCCTTCTTTCCGAGGCGGCCTGAGAATCCGGGAAGGCTGATTCCGAGGACCGAGGACCCAGACTCCAGGGACGAAGAGAGCATTTCTGATTCGCAGCCGGAGAATATCTCGGAAACCTCATGGATATCCAATGGGATTCGGCTTGATGTGGCAAGTTGGACGCGGTTTTCGACGGGCTTGGAGTCCATCTTCCTATCAGGCGGGAGCGGGGGTAGTTCTGCTTCGCTGCGGAGTTCGTTGGCGAGGCGATAGAAGTGCAGCTGACGGGCCATCTCAAGACGGATTATCCCAGGTATCCAATCCAGGTCCTGGCATCCCTTGATCTCGACCCTGTCGCCACACGCGATGCTGACATTGAGGTCCTGCCTGATTGAGCCTAGTCCCCTCCTTACCCTGCGTGTGTCGCGAAGCAGCCGCCCAAGGGCGATCGCGGTTTCCTTTGCATGCTCCGGTGAGCGCACGTCAGGTGCAGTTGCGACCTCCACCAACGGGACTCCCAGCCTATCCAGGTTGTAGACGACCGTTTCCCCCAATTCGCTTTGCTTGGTGTCCAGCTTCCTCGCTGAATCCTCCTCCAGGGAGATGATGTCTATTCCCACCTCGGCCGAGTTGGTCTCTATCTTCCCATCCGTTGCCACTATCGTTGTCCTCTGGAAGCCGCTGGTATTGGAACCGTCCACCACAGTCTTCCTCATCGCCTGAAGGTTTGGTATCGGCTTTGCATCCATCAGTGCGGCCATTGTTAGGACCACGTCCACTGCCTCTGGTTCGTGGTTTCTGGGAGGGGATTCGTCCAACTCAATCAGGCCCGCGTTCGGGGGTTGGACGTACTCGAAGGTTCGATTCCTCCTCTGCTCGAACCTTGCAGCAACGTCGATCTCGCCGCCCTCCCCTCTGGAGGCTCGTAGTCTCCTAGTGGATCTGGGCCAGTCGACGGGGATATCCTCGGACTTGTACTCATAGAGCATGCTTGGCATTCTGGAATGGAGTTTTGCGGTGTCCAACTGCTGGTGTATCTCGAGACCGCACATGAATCCCAAGGACACTGGGTCAAGCGCTTCTGGTTCCTTTACGTCTCCGATTGGCTCCATTTGCACTACCTAGGGAGGGGGTCTGGCTCATAGGCTCAGCGGGTGAAACGGTATGTGTCGGTCGAAGCTTCGTACAACTCGCCGGTCTGGAGCATCTTGCTGACGACTCGATCTACCTCGTTCTCTGAAATCTTCCTCGGGAGGGCGAGATTGTAGATCTCAGTCAGTTCTGCCTCTCCCTTTTCCGAGCAGATGTCCCTGACCATGTTCATAATCACGGAGTTGTTTGAGCGGGCCTTAACAGAAACCCCCGAGTGAAGCTCCGATTCGTCTTCTATTCCGGACTCCTCCCTCCAGTGCCTGAATACTGCTAGGGCCACTTTGGCGTTTTCCACTGTGGCGACTTCCTTTAGGTGCATCCTCGCATGGGCCTCTGTGAGGCGAATCAGAGCCTCCAGTGCTCTGGCAGTGATCGGTATCACTGTGTCCTTTTCCTTATCGGACTCGTATTGGGATGCTCCTTGATCCTCTCTTCCGAAGGACTGCCTCTCCTCGGTGTAATACTTGAGTATCGCATTCTTTGCCTCTTGGTCCAGTTGGGGGTGGATGGTTCTCTTTGCGAATGCGATGTACTTCCTGAGGAAATTCTGGGTTAGGTGTTCTTCCCCGTCTTCAGAGGTGACTGTGAATGATTCATCATCCGGTTCGGATGGTCCCAGTTCGATTGAGTTCTCCATCAGGGCCTCGCTCTTCCCAATGGTCCGATTATCCAGGATGTGCCTAGCTATCTTCTCGTCATCGTGAATCCTAACCTCGTCCCTTATCATCCAAATAATGTCGAATCTGGAAGCCAATGGAGCAGGTAGGCCAGTCTCATTGAATGACCTCATGACGCTCTGATTTGGCCCTCTCTTGCTGAATCTGCCATCCT
>CAYFGC010000066.1:0-8004 GCA_964342625.1 uncultured Candidatus Poseidoniales archaeon
TTATTTCCTCATTCGGGCACCAGAGCAGTACCTAATCGAGAGGTTCGATGTTGTAGCTAGAATGCCAATGCTGGCATATGGGGTAATACTCGCTTCCGGTGCATTGATCTCTTATGGGGTCTCGATACTGCTGTATCGTAATATCGACCAATTCAAAGACGAGATGAACAAGGAAGGAGGTCTGATTGACAAATTCGACGAAAAGTGGGCCAACCTTGGAGAGGCGAACCTCTATGGTTTGGAAGACGTGATCACAAGCCAGGAGACGATCGAGAATCTTCTAGACCCACAGAACATCCAGGATTTTGCCACAAACATCCTTGCCGATCTGGCTTCTTTCATGACCACCATGGTCACCGTTGCGATTTTCGTCATCTTCCTCATACTAGAGGAGAAGAGCCTCCCGGGGAGATTCAAGGCCGCCTTCCCAAGTTCCTATGGTAGTGTTCGAACCATCGTTTCAAACTCCTCAGAGGCCATTTCTACATATGTCATCTCCAAGGCAACCTGTAGCGCTGGTCAAGCAATAGTGCTGGCATTCCTCCTCTGGTTCATGGGAATCCCGGGCTGGTTTTTGTTCGGAGTACTATGCTTCCTGCTGGACTTCATTCCAATACTCGGTGCCCTCCTTGCCACGATCCCTCCAATGATGATCGCCTTGATTGTCCTCGACCCCCTTCAGGCAGTAGTACTGGGGGGGCTCATGATCGGCAACCAACAACTGTTCGGCTCATTCATAGAGCCAAACCTGTCCGGTCAGAGGCTAGGGATTTCACCATTGGTCCTACTGCTTACCGTTATGGTCAGTGCTTCAGTCTGGGGAATTTCCGGTGCTATCATCGGAGTGCCACTCATGATTATCGCAAGGATAGCCCTTGAGGAGGACGAGAGAACTCGTCCAATCGCCCTTATGCTGGCCATGAAGGTACACGAGGAAGAGTAGTCATCTTCTTGAGATTACAGCCAGAACCCCCTCACCTCTAATGGAGACAATGCCTCCCTTGCCCTCGTTATGAAGACCCCTCGATGAGAGGGAAAGAAAATCTCCGGATACCTCCCACTTGGACCCTGAGATCCATACCTTGCACGGCTCGAGGGCGAAGACCGAGAAAGCCTCTCCTTGTCCGATTACAACACAGAATTCTCCCTCTTCGGGGTGGACCCTAGTCGTCACACGACTCTCGTGGTGCATCCTAATGGTGGCACCAGCGGGGGCATCGAGAATCGCTGCCCAGTTTCCGAGGACGTGATCGGCCTCCCCCCCATCAACCCCAACTACGTCGATTTCAGTGAAGCCGCGCTCGATCAGCAGTACGAGCGACTTTGCCAGATCGCTGGTGGTCTGATCGATCAACTCCACAACCCGGCCTTCCCAGTCACTGGCATCCACGGAGTCGATGTCGCCAAGAACCTCATCGACCTCAATGCCCGACTCAAGGGCCCTGTCAGCCCCTCCGTCAACTCCGAAGACCGGGGCCCCGGAAGAGGATACCAAGTCAATTACAGACGAAGGGGGAATCGAGCCGTTGCACCAGAGAAACGCCCGCACCGATTCACCTACCGAGTAGCAATCTTCCCATCAGAGACGATGACCGAGCCCTCCAGGCTAACCTCAGGGTCAACCAGGGAGCCTCGAAGGTGAATCCCGACCCTAGCATTGCCTCCGATGTGGGTGGAGTCTCCGAAGCCGAAGTATGCTCCGCCCCTGACCACCAGGTCCTCGACCTTGTTCCCCATCAGCGCCGCCTTGGGATTCATGCCGAACCCGAACTCGGCGACAGTCCACACCTGGTCCCTCTTGGAGCTCCTCAGGCCCAGCCTGGCAACATCGAAAACCGCACTAATCTCGTCTGCAAATTCACCGCCCGAGACCTCTGTAACGATACCTCCTTCCACTTGGAGTGTCAAAGGCTCTTCGAGCATCCTCCCCTCCCAAGAACCGTCGATGACGATGGTGCCATTCATGCTCCCCTCCTTGGGTAGGACGAACACCTTCCCGGCAGGCAGGTTTGCTATCTGCCCTGGGCGGTTGCATATTCCAGTGTCCTCGAGGATCCACCTGTCACCAGTCAGGAACTCGACATCAGTCCCAGCTTCAGACTTGACGCTGACCCGCCTCCTCCTCCTGAATATCGACCCCATCCCGCTGACCTCCCTTTGCAGTGCATTGTAGTCTGCTGTCATCCCACCAGATTCGAATGAGATCCTACCGATCCCGGGCATGGAGACTATCCTTGCTCCCTCCCTGGTGGCTGCTGCCCTTGCCCTGGTGTGCGTCATGGAGTCCTTGGTCGCGATTATTATCACTCTGTTTTTCCGCATAATGTCGCTCACCGGCAGCGGCGGCTCCTTCCCTGTTTTCTGGGTCGGGGGCATCATTACCAGGAGTATCCTGTCCGTAACTCTGGAAGCCTCCTCGTACAACGCCTGACCCACATCTGCCGTATCCGGGTCGGTGATGACCAGGACGTCCTCCTCCCTCCGGACCTGTAGGCACGTTCGGATCACTGATCTTGCTGTTGACAGCATCGCCTCCGAGTTTTCCGGACCTCTACTGCCATCCTTGGAGGCCATAGTGGGCATTCCTAGATGGGGTCCCGTATTGATACTTCACTCGTCCAGTGAGAGCTCCCTGCTGCGATTCGAAATCTCGGCGAAGACGTCCGAGACGAACTCATCCAGACCGACCCCCTTCTTCTGATTCCCACTCCTGCCCCTGATGGAGACGGTCCGATCGCTGGCCTCCTCGTCCCCGAGGATCAACATGTAAGCGGGGCGCGTCTTCCTGTGCGTCCTGATCTTCTTGCCAATCGTATTGTCCGAGTCGTCGACTCGGACCCTGACACCAGCCACCTCGAGAGCCTCCCTTACCTGTTCCGCGTACTGCTTGTGCTTCTCGGATATCGTGATGATCTGGACCTGGACTGGAGACAGCCAGATTGGGAAGTTCCCCGCCCAGTGCTCAGTGAGGAAGGCAACAAACCTCTCGTGAGTGGAAAGGGGGGCTCTGTGGATGACGAAGACCTCGCCATTGTCGGCCCCGGTCTCATCCGTGTAGGACAGCTCAAAACGCTCTTTCGCAGCGAAGTCAAGTTGGATCGTGGACATGGACTCCTCCCTGCCAAGCAGGGTAGTGAACTGGATGTCTATCTTCGGCCCGTAGAAAGCAGCCTCCCCGACAGCCTCGACGTATTCGACCCCCAGGTCATCGAGAATTTCCCTCAGGTGGTCCTGGGTGGACTTCCAGTTTTCAGGCTGATCTATGTACTTCTCCGTGTTCTCAGGATCCCACAGAGAGAGCCTGAAGTGGTAGTCGTCGAAACCGAAGACCGAGTAGTATTCTTGCACCATCCTGACGTTATCGGCGACCTCGGAAGCAACCTGGTCAAGCGTGCAGTAGATGTGGGCGTCGTTCATTGACAGCATCCTAACCCTCAGCAAGCCGGAGAGAGTCCCGGAAAGCTCGTTCCTGTAGACCGTCCCGTACTCGGCTATCCTCATTGGCAACTCTCGGTAAGATCTCTTCTCGTTCTGGAAGATTCTATGGTGAAACGGGCAATTCATGGCCTTCAAAGCATAGGAACCGTCATCCATCTCCATTAGCGGGTACATCCCATCGGCGTAGTGAGGGAGGTGACCGCTCGTCTCGAACAGCTCCCTCTTCCCTAGGACTGGAGTCGTTACCCTGACGTAACCATACCCCTCCTCGGTCTCGATTGCGAACTTCTCGATCTCGGACTTGAGAGACTCGCCGTTGGGAAGCCAAACTGGGAGGCCCTTGCCTATCAGCTCGTCAATCATGTAGAGTCCCATCTCCTTCCCGATCTTCTTGTGGTCCCTCTTTGAGGCCTCCTCGATCTGCCTCTCCCTCTCCCTAAGTCCGTCTTTGGAGTCGTAGCACATCCCGTATATCCTGACCAGTGCCTCTCTCTCCCTGTCCGCTCGCCAATAGGCCTGGCTAGTGCTGGTTAGCTTGAACCACCTCAATTGGGAGGTTCGGGAAACATGAGGTCCCCTGCATAGGTCTACGAACTCCCCTTGGCGGTATGCGGATGAGCCGACGTCATGTCCGATCTTGTCATCCATGATCTCCAATTTGAACTGGTTCGAGGAGAACATATCCCTCAGAGATTCGTTGTCAAGCTCCTCCCTGTCTATGGTGATGTTCTGCTTGACTAGCTCCTTCATCCGCTTCTCTATCTCACGCAACCCGTCTTCGCCTATTGGCTCCATTTGGAAGTCGTAGTAGAAACCGTGTTCTATCGGAGGCCCAATTGTCGGCTTTGCTTCCGGGTATAGCTGAGTCACGGCTTGAGCGAGCAGGTGCGCGCAGCTGTGCCTCAGAATGTACAAACCCTCCTCGGAGCTACCAAGGATGGGCTCGACCCTGCAGTCCTCCTCGAGCGAGTGGGACATGTCCCTCTCCTCCCCGTCCACCAATGCGGCTACGGCTCCGGACTTCCTCCCGTGTACGTTTTTGATCACTTCCCCAACACTGATCCCACTGGCATACTCGTGCTCTTCGTCCTCGCCCACATCAACGGAAATCATCCCCACTGGTACCCCTCCTCGGCTTCGCCGACGTCCAGTCGATATGAAGGCCTTGGCCGCAAATATGTGGCAAGGGCCTCATTCTATGACGAATTGTGTACCCGAGGTACCCTCAACCATCCCGGATATTTCAGAGAGAGACCCTATCACGGCACGCTCCCCAGTCCTTCGGACGAAATCACATGCAGCCTCGACCTTCGGCCCCATGGAGCCCGAATCAAAACTCCTTCCGGACATTTCCTCTGGGGTCGTTCGGCGGATTAACTCTGCAGCATCGCTCCCCCAATTGTCGTAAACGCCATCTGCATCGGTGGCAAGAATCAGCAATCTCGCCCCTAGCTGCCTTGCAAGGAGTGCACTTGCCCGATCTTTGTCTATCACGACCTCTATGCCTTCCAGATTGCCTTCGGAGTTGTATGCGGTCGGGATCCCCCCACCACCCGCGCAGATTACCACCACTCCCTTCTCCAGAAGCCAGTGAATGGGACGCAACTCGAAAATCCGGTGAGGCTCAGGGGAGGGGACGACCCTTCTCCACCCGGCACCGTCCCTTGCTATGGACCAACCCTTCTCCTTGGAGATTCCCCTTGCCTCCTCCTCACCGTAAACAGGACCGATAGGCTTGGTTGGATTCTGGAATGCGGGATCATCAGGATCGACCTCCACCATTGTCAGAATTGTTGCGAAAGCAGACTCCGTCGGCATCATATTCCCAAGTTCCTGCTCGATGTAGTATCCGAGCATCCCCTCGGTCTGAGCGCCGAGGACATCCAGAGGGTACTCCTCAACTTCCTTGAAAGATGCAGACTGCAACGCAAGAAGGCCGACTTGGGGGCCATTTCCGTGCGTGATTACTAGCTGGTGCTCCCCCGCCAGAGGGGCTAGTGCCCTGCAAGCAGTCCTCACATTCCTCCTCTGATTCTCCGAGGTTGGCTCTTCCCCCCTCTTGAGAAGTGCGTTTCCACCCAGTGCCACCACGACCCTCATTGAACAGTGGCCGGAGCGTGAATCGATAAGAACACGCTCCCTCTGGGACATGCATGGTGCGCATCGGAATCCTTGCAAACCCCGATGCAGGCCTGGGGGGGAGACTCGGCCTCAAAGGGTCGGACGGACAGGCAGAGTTGGCTCGTTCAAAGGGTGCGGAGGATAGGTCCGGACCGCGACTAGAATCCATGCTTGGCCATTTCTCCAGAATTCACAGAGGCGAATCAAGCCAGATAGAGTGGATCACCAGTACGGGTAGGATGGGGACGGAGTGGATTCCGGCCGAACTAGATATCGGGACAATTTCAGAGGTCCATCAATCACCTGGGAAGACCTCTGCATCCGATACTCAAGATGCCGTGGCAAGGCTGCTTGAGGCTGGGATTGACTTGCTAGTATACTCTGGCGGAGATGGAACAACGCGAGACATCGTCGCATCACTATCTGGTTCAGAAACGCCTGAACTGCCTGTGGTCGGGGTTCCTTCTGGGGTGAAGATGCACTCCGGCTGCTTCGCCAGTTCCCCTAAGGCAGCTGCAGAGGTCCTCTCGGCTTGGATCCAGGGGGACCTGCTGGTTTCTTCCACCGAAGTCCTTGATTTGGACGAGGACCTCTACAGAAAGGGGAAATGGGTAGTCAGGCTCTATGCCGAGGCATTCTCCCCAAATTCTCCGAGGTGGATGCAGGGCTCAAAGGAGCTGGTTCAGACGGAATCCGAGGAAGAAATAATCATCGGACTTTCAGATCATATCGAGGAATCCATAGTGGAAGATGGACGCCTAGTGATTTGGGGGTCGGGAGGGACACTCAGGGATATAGGTAGGAACATTGGCTTCGAACTCACGACACTCGGGATCGATGCGACAATCGGTTCAGAGCAGGTCGGGACGGATCTGGCCGAATCTGGTCTTATCGAGCTTCTTGATTCCCACGAGGGAGCAGTCACACTCCTTCTCTCACCGATGGGAGGGCAAGGATTCCTGATCGGCAGGGGGAATCTGCAACTTTCTCCAACAGTCCTAAGCTCGATCGGGATCGACAACATCCTCGGGGTGGTGACTCCCGCAAAGCTCCTCACGGTCAGAGCACTGAGGATCGAGACCGGAGATGACTCTCTGGACCAAGAATTCTCGGCCAAGAGGTACATGAAGGTGCTACAGGGGTATAGGACGACCAGGATACTCCCTGTTTCAGTCGATTAGACTTCCATTCCCGAAGCCGCCATCAGGAGACCCAGGAACGGGGGGCTCGGCCTATCCGGCCTAGACTTGAACTCAGGATGGTACTGGGTGCCGACGAAATATGGGTGTCCTTCCAGCTCCATGATCTCGCACCTCTCCCCTGTTTCGTCCTTTCCCACATATACGAGCCCCGACTCCTCGATTTCCTTGATTAGTTCAGGATTCACCTCGTACCTGTGCCTGTGCCTCTCATCAACATGGCCAGCACCTCCGTAAAGGCGCTTTATTTTGCAGTCATCAACCAGGAATGGGGTCGGCTTTGTCCCCAGCCTCATCGTACCCCCCATATGCGTCTTTGATATCTCGGGCATGAAGACAACAGCAGCGTGAGGAGGCTCTTCCTCGAATTCTGTGGAATTCGCACCTTCGAGACCCAATACGTTCCTGCAGAACTCTATTGTCGCAACTTGCAATCCCAGGCAAACACCCAGGTATGGGACGTTATTCTCCCTGGCATACTCTGCCGCCTTTATCTTACCCTCGATACCTCTGATTCCGAACCCACCGGGGACGAGAATACCATCTGCCTCCTTGAGCAGATTCCATGCCTCTTCATGAGCCGCCTGATTCGCCTTCCTCGCTTCCTCATCAAGCACCGAAGACTCTATCCAATCGATGACCAGCTTCCTGTCTACCTTGAAGGATGCATGCTGAAGTGCCTTGATCACACTTAGGTACGAGTCCGAGAGATCGGTGTACTTTCCAGCTACAGCGATATGGACTTCCTCGGCTTCCTCCAGGGAGTCAACGTGATCTGCCAGCTTCCTCCAATCTTCAAGCAGCTTCCTCTTCGGTGAGAGTTTGAAACCAAACCTGTCTGCAAGCATCTCTGTGACGCCTTGGGACTCGAGCATTATTGGGACCTGGTAGATGTTGGAAACATCGTGAGCCGAAACCACCGCCTCGGGGGGGACATGACAGAATGCGGAGATCTTCTGACGCGTTTCGTCAATCAACGGGCTAGTCGACCTGCAGACTAGCATATGCGGATTGATCCCAAGCCCTCTGAGGTCCTTCACGGTGTGCTGCGTCGGCTTCGTCTTCTGCTCCCCGACCGGCCCCATTACCGGAATTAGGCTAACGTGGACGAAGCAAACATTCTCTTGTCCGACCCTGAATTGGAACTGCCTCAAAGCCTCGACGAAAGGCGCACTTTCGATGTCACCCACCGTTCCACCCAACTCAATAACACATGCATCCGGCTCTTTCCCGTTGCTATCGCTCG
>CAYFGC010000067.1:0-7571 GCA_964342625.1 uncultured Candidatus Poseidoniales archaeon
ACCCCCCTCTGCCAATGGGTATGACGTTGGGCGCTGACGGCTCCGTCTCTGGGACGCCTTACCAAATCGGCGATAGCAACCACACCATTACCGCCACAAATAGCGCAGGAGAAACCTCATCCAATCTGAGGATAATAACCACCCATCCATCACCCGAGTCAATCGATTACGGGTCGTCTCACTTCACTTTCTCACTAGGGCAACCGATCTCGATATCCCCCAGCACCGATGGGACAGAGATCACTTCCTGGCAGATAACCCCAGAACTTACAGCTGGCCTCTCACTAGGTGGATCAGGAGTGATCTCGGGCTCTCCCGACGCGCTGCAGGAAGCCACCGAATACACGATAACCGCCGAGAACTCGGGTGGGATGACCCAGTCCACCATCTACATCGAGGTTATCGACCTGCCAGTCTGGGAACTCGAATACGAGCAAGTCACCTTCCAACTCTCGATTGGGGATGACATCGGCTCAGTGACGCCCTCTTGGGGAGGGGGAGCCCCAACAACCTGGCTGGCTACACCACCACTCCCTGCTGGTTTCTCACTGAGCCAGGAGAATGGTGTGCTTTCCGGAGTTGCGACCGAGTTGCAGGAAACATCCTACCACACGATATGGGCGAACAACTCAGCAGGGGGAGACTCTGCACAGGTATCTTTCCACATCATCAACCTGCCTCCCCAAGCGGTGACATGGACCGACGACGAGTTCGCACTCGCCTCTAACGAGAGCACATCCATCCAGCCCCAGTACTCGGGCCCGTCAATAGACAGCTGGGAGGTCGACCCACCTCTTCCCTCTGGGCTCTCCATTTCGGCTTCTGGAACCATCTCCGGGACTCCCGATCAGAGGTCCGATTGGTCCGAGTACACACTATGGGCAAACAACACCGGGGGGAGCTCCTCCAGCACCATATGGATAGCAGTCCACGACATCGCCGCAGACCAGGAATATCTGCTCAGGGGTATGGGGCAGACCAGCTGGGGGGGCTGGCCGTCACCCGTTCTTCCGATAGGCGAGTGGTCCTTCCCTGTGGCTTTCGCCGAGGGGGGATACACCTCTGAAATCCCAGTTATTTCCGCCAGTCACGCAGGCAAGGGGCGAATCCTTGGTTATGGGCACGAGAGCTGGGTATACGGGAGCGGTGGGGTAGAAGAGACCGCCTTCTCACTCAGGGCGGTTGAGTGGGTCTGTGGGGCCAATGCAGTAGTCGGCCTTGCCTATGGTGCCGGTTTCGATGGATTCCAAGACGACTTGGAGTCGCAAGGGCACACGGTGCAAAACTCGGTTTCCCCCGAAAACCTGTCCGGTCTGGACTGCTTGCTTGACGAATTCTGGAACGGACATGACGACGATGACAACCAGAACATAGTCTCCTTCCTACTAGGCGGAGGCGGGGTGATAATGGGGGGTCATGCTTGGTACTGGTCATACTCAAACACCGACTTGGCCCACAACTACCCTGCCAACAAGATTGCCAAGGAGACAGGCCTCTTCGTCTCCAGCGCTTGGGGGTACAACGAGGTGGACATGAGCCAGGTCCCCCACGAGCTATCACGCCCTAGGGCAGCCATCGAGGCAATCCGGGAGGATCGAATCGATGGCCATGCCCTCTCAAATGAAGACGCGGCAATAGCCGATTCGACACTGTCCATATGCACTGGTGTGGTCTCCCTAGACTTCGATGACTTCTGGGCACCCCTCAGGGAGGTTGTGAACCAGACGGGGTGGACGGTTATCGAGTACGGCACCCTCTGGGAGGACGTGGGATACGATCTCGGGGAGGATCCAGTCGCAGACACCCTCCTCAGGGTCGAGGCTGCTCTGACTCAAGGTCTGCCCGCCGACCAGCTGCCATCGCATCCCAGCCATCAGGAGTTCCCCGGAGAAGTCCCTAGCAATGCCAGCAGAGTCGTTCGAACCGTGTCAGTGGATGGCAACCAGAGCGGTCTGCCCTCGAACTTCGGATACTCATCAGCGAGGGCTCACGTGAGGATGACAACCGGGACCTACGCTGCCCCCGGAGAGGTGGTCTCAGTCACAATCCCCCCTAGCGTAGTCAATTCTGGGACTTACATACTCGTGGGAGCCCATAGCGACAACCTTTGGGGGAAGGACCAGTTGCACCGTCATCCCGAGATAGTCCGCTGGTGGTATGTGGATGACACCGACATGGAAGTTGGAAACGCCTTCGGCGGACCCATCTACGTAGCCATCGAGCCGGGCTCGACACTCGGGATATTCGAAGTCACCATCTCCAATGCCGTCGATGCGCCAACCTACGACCACGGGGAAACTGACTTGGAGGACTGGATACAGATGCACCGACATGCACCTGCTCCATGGGCGGAAATAGGCAGCGACCAGTTCATCCTCTCCGTGCCAAGCCACGAGATTAGGGATCTTGAAGATCCAGACGACCTGATGGATTGGTGGGACCAGGCCCTGGGGATGGAGCATGAGCTGTATGGATTCCTCCCGTGGCCAAGGGTCGAGAGGGCCGTATTCGATGCACAGATCTCCGCCGGCTGGATGCACTCCGGATACCCCTTCATGGCCCACGACCTCAGTGTCCCAGATGTGGTCAACCTCGCCCATATGAGCACCGAGGGAGACTGGGGCATGTTCCACGAACTGGGGCACAACCACCAGTGGATGCCCTCGACCCTTCCCGGGACAACCGAGACTGGATGCAATTTCGCCAGCATCTACCTGATGGAGGATCTGGTCGGCATCACTGGTCATGGGGCAGTCTCCCCGGACCAGCGAGAGTCCAGGACCAGGACTTACTTCGAGAATGGGGCCAACATAGCGGACTGGTCCGTCTGGGTGGCCTTGGAGACATTCCTGATGATAAAGGAGGAGTGGTCATGGGCCGAGATCACTTCTGCCCTATCGGTATACTACGACCTTCCGGCAGCGGAGGTGCCCTCCACCGACGAGGAGAAATTCAACGCATGGGTGCTTCACCTTTCGAACTCGACGGGACTCAACCTCGCCCCTTACCACGCCGCATGGGGATTCCCACTCGACCAGACCACGTTCGACGCACTGTCCCATCTCCCCGTTTGGACTGAAGACCCCCTGAGAGGGGACTTCTACGAGTACCCGGCAATCCTGAGGGACCTGCAATCCCCCAGCATCTCTGAGTCGAACTCGGTCAACATCTCGTGGGAGACATACGACAACGGGACTAACATCACGCTCACTGCGTTCTACGGGACTACGGATGGAGGGACACAACCATCGGCATGGTCGAACAACGTCGAAATCGGCGGGACTCAAGTCGGATACGAGTACATGGAGATAACAGGGCTATCTTGCTGTGGGACCGAGTACCATGCACGAATCAGGGCCGCCAACGATGCAGGGGAGGCATGGTTCGGACCAGTATCGTGGACCACTGACTACCTGGACGACTGACCCTTCCTCAATAACCCCTCAAGGGACAGTCCGGGCACCTTGCTCTCATGCAAAACCGCCAAGGGTATCCAGACAAGCGTGTGCAAGATGGTCACTAGGAAAGCTGGAACCAGGGCCAGCCGCGGCTCACCGTCCATCAGAAGGGCCACTGCACCCAGGACCGCGAAGTGAGAGACGTAGATCGTCAGGGACAGCCTCCCTACCGGTTCCAGCGGTGACAGACTATCCCCCATTAGCGGTTCCCCACCTGATTCCTCTTCCCCCTCAAGAATCCTAAGGGCCAATGCCACCATCGTTCCCGAGACGACAAGGAAGGGCATGCTAGCAGGGAAGAAAGTGAGGACGGCATCACCTGAAGTCAGAGCCCAGTCGATACCCTCGACCACGGACAAGGCCAATGTCGCTGAAGTAGCTACTATCCCCAAAACTATCCCCCTCTCCCTGGCCCTGCAGTCGTCACGTAGGTCGTGAAGAACTGTACCAAGGAGGATGTAGAAGAACCATGGAAAAACCGGATAGGTCCCGTTCCAAAGTAGCCTCCCAAGCCACTCCTCAATCCCAATGGAATCGACCCTTTCGAACCAACCCATTTCAGGGCCGGAGTTCGATCCCAGAACCAGTGGCGATGCGCAGAATAGCAGCATCAACATCGTTCTGAATCCCATGCTAGTCCTAACTATTGCCGGGCAAATCGCGGCTGAAATGGCAAGCAGCGTCAGAACTCCTGGCGTGTGCAACTCGAACCTGCCCCCCCTCTCAACGTTCAGAAGGACGTTAACCATGAATTGGCAAACGCAGAGAAGGGCAAATCGAGGAACAATCCAATTCGCCCACTGACTAGCTGTATGGCCTCCCGATGATCTTCTCGAGGCACTACTGTACATCCCCCACCCCGAGATTGTGATGAACATAGGTGCCGCCATACCTCCGAAGGCAGCTGCAACGAATGCTGCAGGGTGGCCTACAGTAATCCCACTGGGAGGGACGATTGCCGCTGTGTGGACCTCGACCATGAAGAGGACCGCGACACCCCTCATTCTGTCTATGTGCTTGAGCCTCATGCTGGGACCTCACAATGGTTGCACCTAGTTGAGGGGTTGCAGGATACGATGCTTCTGGAGAAGCACAATTCCACTCACGCTTCTTCGTCTTTACCGAATCCCAGCATCGCCCTAGTGCTTGGGTCTGACAGTCCGTATGCTAGCAAAGCAATCGAGGTCACGTAAAGAAGAGCAACAACGGTGTGCAGGACGGTCAAAGCAGTCCCAGCAGTTCCACCGAAGTTGGTCCAACCCATTGGCCCCAGATTGTCCGATATTGAATCAGTGATGTTCTTCGCGCCCTCGTCATCTATTTCGCTGAATGTGTGAATCTCGAAGACCGGCATCGATTCGGTGCTCCCATCGGATAGATCGGGGTTCATCGAACCTGGACCACGCGTGTCCAGATGGAAAACCACCTTGGCCTTGCCGTACATTATCGCACTCGTTACTGGCTCAACCTTCAGATCTATGTTCGCTTCCAGATAGACTGGAAGTGCCCCGGGAAGAACGTCAACGTAGGTCGCGGAGCCAATCAGCTTGCCCTGGATCTGGGTATTGGCGGGATCCACGGTCACCGTATGCTCGACCATCTCTATCCCCTTGAAGGTAGTCTTGCTACCTACCTCAGTTGTAGCAACCGCATATCCTGCTACGTTCAGTGAGAAGGGGTCATGCGGAGTAGCCAATGAACCTGCGGTCCCCGCCACTATCGTATCGTCATTTCCAGCATGAGAGGATAGGAGTCCGATTGCCCCTTCCTCTCGGTGAGGGGCGCGCCAGGTCAAGTGCTCGGTCATGCCGTACACCTCACCACCTTCCTCGCATTGTATGTCGTAGCCCATGAAGCTCCCATCTGCGGCGTAGTCGAAGTCACAAATGCCATCACCGTCCGAGTTGATGTATCCCTGGGCCATCCTCTGACCTTTCGTCTCTCCTTTCGTACTCATCTTGTACACGGACCTATCTCCTGTGCTAATGCCTTCTATCCAAGTGCTAGTGGCATTTATCCAAGTGTCATTATCGGGGTCTTCTTCCCCAATGCCGTTCTCCCAGTACCCAGAAACGTTCTCCCAGTACCCAGAACCAAAGTAGGTGTCGTTCGTCTCAAGGCTGTTCCAAGAGAAGAACCCGAAGTAGGAGCTAACTGCATCGTTCCACCCATATAACCAGTTGCTGATGGGCATCGAGTAGTAGGGGGTATTTCCTGTTACGTAGTTCAAGAGGACTGGCATCACGGTGTCGAAGTAGAAGTCGGAAACCCACGCTCTCAGAGCCTTCGCCTCGTCCTCGGATATCCCATAGAGATCAGCTACGTAAGAATCGTCCCAAACAGCTTGCACCCCTGAATCATCAGGGAATGCCAAGCCTGAAAGCTCCCCGTACATGAAAACTCCAGAGAATGATGTCTTGAGCCCTATTTCTGGATCATTCAGAATTAGATTCGATTGTTCGGAAGTCAAACCGGCCATACCAGAGAAAGAATCTCTGTTCAGCCCTATTGGGATGTATGTGCCTGCAAGTGGATCTAAGTCTCCGAATGCGGCTAGCCACCAGTCGTTGGAACTCATTTCCCCCTCTTGATTGTTTAGAATCAATTCGAATTCGGTCGGAGTGCCGAATGCACCTGTGCCCACCCAAGGTTCGACATATTGTCCAAGTGTCAAAACTTCCAATGGGTTAACCAAGTACCTCTCCATAACCTCGAAAAGTGCAAAGTCATCAGACCCAGACATATAATCCTGGAGAGGCAGAAGGAACCCGGTTACCATTCCTGGCAGTGGGATGCCCTGGACATCAACCGAGGAAAGCAACCCATAATCTTCGTTTAACAGAAGGTTCTCCACTGTTTCATCAAAAGAGAGGGTGAGTCCGCTTACCTCCGCCCACCTCTCCTTCAAATTAGGGGTCTGGTTGTTTATTTCCGCGCCACCCCCGTGCTCTACGAACTTGGAAGCTGCCATCGAGTAGATGGCCCAATCCAATGCAGCTGTATCCTCTGGTGTTGAAGTCCAATCACTGTATCCGAGGAGAGCGGCTCTGGCAGGAGTAACTGTCTCACTTGGTTCTCCCATGCCCGCTATCAGAAGAGGACCGATATCGCAAGTCAGAGCTATGCAGTTCCCATAACCGTCGTTCGCAGTATAAAATGCAGTTTTTATTGGTGCTAGGTCATGATCTTCAGCAACCGTCCAGATGCTAGTTTGACCAGTGGGGTCAGAATATGCAGCAGCTGAAACGTTCAACTCAGCATTCATGTTTCCGTACTTGCCACCACCGGCCGCCTCGGCCATCGCTTCTATGTCCTCAGAGGCCCAGATGCTGGGGGCCCTGTTGGAGAGGTCGAATTCGATCATCTTTGCCGCGAACATCGCCTTAGCGAAAATCTCCCCGTACTCGATACCGCTCCCCATCCCCGCTATCCTCTGGGTGTTCCAGAGGATATTGATCTGGTTTACCACGGTGTCGCCGGATACCGAACCGTGCTCTTGCCCATCGTCATCCACCCAGGTACAATCCCCGCACCACTCGAACGTCTCGAATCCCGAGTATGTGACCGAACCCTCATCGTAGTCGAATTCGAGCACCTCTCGAGTCGTGTTCTCGTAGTAGATGAACGGACCTATCATTTCGTAGGTCGGCTCTATCGTTGGATCGGCTAGTATTAACTCTAGATTGGTGATATTGTTGGCGAAGTAAGCCTTCTCTGAAGATGCGTTGAGCCAACTTTCATCTCCATAGAAGTCAGCCGTGTAATTCTCGTTTCCATCCTCGTCCAAGCCATCGAAGCCGCTTGCCACTGTATCTGCAACGGCGTCTTCAATGATGCCGTCTATCGTTCCAGTAACTGCAATTCCGACGTTTACCAACAGAAGCACTGTTCCAATTATAATCGCAATAGTTCCCTTGTTCTCCATAGTTCCACTCAGACTCCCGAAAAGGGGATTAGGCATAAACCATTACACTAGGTTTAGTCATTGATACCTGCTCCCTAGGGAGCAACCTCACGTTAGATAAGGTTCATTTCGATAACCATCGGCGATGGTTACGGGGACCCGTAGCTCAGTTGGTTAGAGCGCTCGGCTCATAACCGAGTGGTCATCGG
>CAYFGC010000068.1:0-7549 GCA_964342625.1 uncultured Candidatus Poseidoniales archaeon
GCGATTTACGACAGCGAGACCATCTGGGAGGGAGTAGTAGGCCAAGGCTGGGGCCTGATATTCTTCGGCCCGGGAGCCGAGCTTGATGGGGTGAGCCTAGACAACAAGATGGCATTGTCGTGGGTTCCCGCTTTAAACTCGGAGGGGATGTACTTTCCAAAAGTCGAGCCAATAGACTTGAGCGGTTCGAGCCTCATAGGGGCGAGCATCAGGGAAAGCTGGATTTGGATTGCTGACTTCAGCGGCTCTGACCTAACGGCGGCTAACCTTTTCGGGTCCGAATTTATTCTAACTGACTTTTCCAATGCTAGTCTGGTAGGGGCCAACCTCTCGGAGGCTTACTTACAATGGTCCGATCTTACAGGGGCCGACTTGACGGATGCAGAGTTATTCGGCACCAGCATCAGGTTCCTCAGGGGATGCCCATCCCAACTACCAGAAGGATGGCGTTGCGTGTCCCCCGAAGTCCCTCTCGAATCCTCCCATTGTCCCACTGAGGACGAATCGTACGCTAGCGAGTGGGAGGACTATCTGGTTGGCCTAGACATGTCAAACTGCAACTACCACCTCATAGGCCCTACGGCAGATCTCAATGGGGAATGGGTCGATGGAGTAAACCTGTCAGGGGTCGACCTTAGCGAAAGTCCACCCAGATACTTCTCTGCAGTGAACCTGACAGGATGCCCCAGTAAGCTGTATGAGGGATATGTGTGCACTGGAGGAGCAATATTGGGCCCTCAAGTCAGACTGATTGATGCCGACCTCTCTGGCATCAATCTCTCCGGAGTCGACCTTGCCGGAGCATTGCTCTTCGGAATAAACCTGAGTGGGGCGGACCTATCAGGGGCCGATTTGAGCGGAGTTATGTTTGGAGATGCCGACCTAGAAGGAGCGAATCTAGATGGTGCAGACATTTCCAATGTGTCTTGGAATCTAGGGTATGATGAGGCTCAAGGTACAATATGCCCGGATGGCTCGAACTCACTAGACCACGCTTCAGATGATGCTCCAGAAAACGGAACATGTGCGAATAATCTGTAATTATGAGTAGTTACTTGCCCTAGCCCCTGTTTCGCAAATAGTTCCACCATTTGCAGTCGCCTAAATCTTTATTCAGCAGCATTACGCCTACGAGTTATGGTATCCACAGAGAGGCTTGTTGAAGACGCCGAAAAAGAATGGCTTGAGATATGGGTGGCTGGACCCGGAGACGATAGGTCGAAACCTCTCGATAGGGGGGCCAGCGCACCTGACCTAGAACTCCTTGATCACACTGGCACCCCTCGTCGGCTGTCTGCATTCTGGTCCGATGGCCCGGCACTGTTGATCTTCTGGCGGCACTTCGGTTGCGGGTGCGGCCTCGATAGAGCATCAAGACTCAGTGAGGAGTACGAAGACTACCTAGCGGCCGGAATCAAACCTGTCATTATAGGCCAGGGTGAGCCTGAGCGAGCCGCCGAATATCGTGAAAAGTACAACATCTCATGCCCGATTCTGTGTGATCCTGATTATACCGTCTACGCCGCCTACGGACTCGCAAACTTCGGTGTTGAGCAAGTCCTCTACGACGCTCCCGAGGAAACATGGTGCCATTCAAAGGATATTGGCCTGGAATTCCAGGAAGCGAGGCGCGCCATCGAACGCCCTCTCGTTGACAACCCGTGGATGTCTACGGGAGAGTTCCTCGTAGGGACATCGGGCACGATTCGTACCACCTATGCCTACCAATACTGCTCAGACTACCCCGATGCTAGAGTATTCACCACCGCAGCCAAGATTCTCTGAGTCAAGGGTTAGTCTCTGTTTACACTGGAAGTTCAATCTTCCCAGTTGTTCCTCTCACCGACCTCGGCTAGCTTCTGGGAGATTCGGGTGTAGAGCCACCACGACATTACCGAGATTCCGATTACAGACACAGTGAGGGAGACCAGGAAGCTGGACATTCCTAATTCACCGGTCTTCCCACCGGGTCCATCTCCCAGTCTGCTTGTTGAACCTCAGTCCGGCCTTCTTCATCCACTTGTTGAACTTCGTAGCGCCTGCTCCAGTGGCGATGATGAATTCCTCCCTGTCCTCCTGGGCCTGGATGTATCCCTTTGCGGCGATCGTCTGGTCTATCCACTCGTCTATGCTCATCAGGACACCCGAGAGCGTACTGGACTCCAATGCCGCCTCCAGTTCCTCCGCCGATGCTCCAGCCGACTCCAGGTCCCTCATCATCAGGTCAGTGATTGATCTGGACTTGTCCTTCCTCGGGGGCTTGATGACTGGGAGTCGCGGCTTCATCTTAGGGTCGATTGTAATCCTTGAGCCGTTGTTTAGCCTGCCTTCTACCGATTGGGCCATCGCAGCGTGGAACTCCTCCTCGCAGTCCCAGCAGACGAAAGAGAAGTCGGTGGGGCTCTCCATGATGTTGCTCCCCCTTGGGTCCATCTCCTCACCGCAGTGCGGGCAGGCGTGGAGGCATAGGACCGGTGCTATCTTCCTGCGGAAGTCCACTATATCCTGTGGGGTCCCGGAGAGTTCGAGCATCTCGTGGTCCCTGGCCGCCTCCAGCCCCCGGGTCTCGAGTTGGTCCCTGATCTTCGATCGCTGCTCGTCCTTGGACTCGTCATCGAGGTTGTTCTCCAGCTTGACGATCAGCTCGATCGTCTTGCCCAGCCTGTTCATCACGAGTTTCTTGTTCCTGAAGTCCTCGACCCTCACTAGGCGAAGTTGTTCCTTCTTCTCCTGCAGCTCGGCATGGATGTCCTTCTGCTCTCGCTTGAAGCGAGTCTCCTCTATCTTGTCTGGCTTCTTCTTGTCGTCGGAGAGGACGTCGGCTAGGAATCTCTGTCTCCCGGATGATCTGGGGCCCGCCTTCACGGCATCGAGAACCGAGTTAGCTACCTCTTTCTTGATGCCGAAGTTGTTGATCAGGGTCTCGGAGTCGAGCTTCTTGAGATCCCCAATCTTGATCCCCCCGTCAGAGAGGATTTGGGCTGTGGTCTCATCGATTCCCCTCCTCAACAGAGCGAGATAGGTGTCCTTCTTTGCCACTAAATCCCTCCCGTTGGCTCAGGTAACATGTCCACCTAGGCTGACCTTCGGAAGGGGGGGGCCTCTATCAAGTCGATGTCAAATTGTCCAGAATTCCTACTCCGAGGAGATTGCCGAAGCGATCTTGACCCAGTCCATTGGCTCTAGGTTCTCTGGCCTGAGATCAGCCCAACCTTCTTCCAACTCTGGGTGGTCGGAAGAGAGGAGCTTTGATGTCGATTTCACCCATCTGTCCCTGTGCCAACCCGACACCCGGGAGATTCTGGATGGGGGTTTCGAAAGCAGGGTCCTCATCTTCCTCCTCCTATTCGAGAAGCAGTGCCTGGTGATTATTCTGAACAGCTGCTTGTTCGTCCCTTCTGCCTCCGGCCTGCTTGCTGGCTTTAGGACGACTAGCCTGGATTGGACGCGTGGGGATGGGCTGAATGAGCTGGGAGAGACCCTTCTGTCCATGGAGACGTCGAAGTCTAGCCACAGGTTCAGTCCCAGCGGACCGATGTCATATGGGGCGGATTCCATAGCCATCCTCTGTGCGAACTCCTCCTGAACGAGGAGGATGGAGAGTTGGATCGGTGTCGAGGAGTGGTATTTCGTGATCCTGTCTATAATTGGGCTCGAGATCTGGTAGGGGAGGTTAGAGATGACGTGGGTTATCCCCCTTGGCCACCCTCCCGAGACTGCGTCTGCTTCCTCTATGGTCAGGGATTGTGAGCTTTCCCGGAATACCCTCCTCAGGTGTTCAACCGACTGCTTGTCGATCTCTATTGCTGAGACGTTGGATTCGCTTCGAAGTAGTGCCAGGGTTAGCGATCCAGGGCCCGGGCCGACCTCTAGGACGTGGGAGTCCCCCGAGAGTGGGCATTGGAACTCCTCGGTGAGGCGAATGGTCCGCTCTATCACCTCGTCATCTACGAGATAGTGCTGACCGAGCGATTTGCTGGGTTTTAGCCTGTCTCTTAGGAGGTCCACGAGAAGGCGGGTGTCGAGGCCTTCCAACGTCTCCATGTCACTGCTCTGAACGGACTAGCAAATCAAGTAAGCGGGGAGTCTGTGCAACATCCTCCATCTCCTTGACGTATCGTTCTGCTAGGAGCCTCACTGACTCGATGCCACAGGCCTCGTCGACGTCTTCGAAGGCGTGCCATCCTGCAATGCCCCTCTTCTGAACCATCTGAATGGCCTTGGAGTTTCCAATGCCGGATAGCAGCTGGAAAGAGTGGAATTTCAGGGACATTGGGCCTGCGCTGTTGTAGAACGAGATGTGCCTTTCTGGGTCTGCTTGGATTGAGCTCGAGAGGGCCGGTATCAGTTCCTGCTGCGAGGTCCCGCTCAGATCCTTGAGTCGCACTTCCGAGAGGGAGCCGATGCTTTCCAGGGGAATCTCGACTGTCTCCCCTACCGAGATTCCGGCTATGTCGCTCACTCTCGCTCTCAGGAGGTAAAGTGACGGTTCGCTGATGCATTGGATCTCATGGCCTACTGGTCTTCTTTCTTGTATGTCTAGAATCCTTAGCCTAGACTCCCCATGGAATGGGTCTTCGGCCTCCTCGTCGGGGTCTTTTGCGTCCCTTGGCTGCATATTCTCCGACCTCCCAGAATGGTTCTCCCTCATGAATGAGTTGTTTGACGGGTGTTTTAGTCACTATAGGACATGTTGCCGGATCACGGTGATGACTTCCTCTATTTCCGAGGTGTCCATGGCGATCCTCTTGCTGGCGATTATCACCCTCACATCAGAAACAGTGAGAGGCGAGAGCTCGGCTATCTTCGACGAAACCTCGGGGTACTGCTTCAGTTTCTCGTTCTCCATCAAGGCGGAGAATAGGGCGGAGTAGACGGCTGGATCGGTCTTGATGTCCCCTGACGGGTGTCCGCTGGCGCTTGCCTTCCATTCTGCGTGCTGTAGTGCCATCGTCTGCTCGTAGGAGATCTCCCCCCTTCTCTCGATGGCCTCCAGGAGCCTGTCTCTAACAGTAGCAAAGTCAACGAATTCTTTCTCGGTCATTTTTTCACCTACTCAATCGGCCTGAGGTGTTCAGGTCGAGCGACTACGGTCTTCATCATATTGCCATCCGCGACCCTGATCACATACGCCCTTCCCTGTGAGCCGGAGATCACCCCGGTCCTTCCTTGGAAGCGCCTGTGTGGCATGCCCTTCTGCTGGGCACCATCGAGCACGATTGCGACCTTGTCGCCTTCCTCGTAAGTATGCATAGACCTGCTGATAAACAGTCTCCTACGCTCCCTCTTGTCCTTCCTGAGGATGCTTCTGGTGCCCTGTCTAGTTCCCTTTGTCCTAGTGACCATGCTCTCACTGCTCCATTATCGCGAATTCGGGCGACCTGTGTGGCGTTCTTAAGGACTCGGATGTCATTTTCCCACTCATTCCGAGTGAATCTCGAGGACATCGAGCCATATGACTTCGCAATCTGTTCCCAGGACGCTTTGAACCGAGGGTGTGGTCCTCCCCTCATCGGAGTGCACCAGTTCCTTGACGTAGGTTCCAGCTTCGCACCTCATGGTAACTTCTACCTCATCCCCCTCGAATCTTACTTCGTCAATGGAGGTGATCTTCCTCCTTCTCGTCTTTGCAGCTCTCCTGTGAGATACCCGCTGTGGCGTTTCTTGATCGATCACTTGGCCGTCTAGCGAGAGGATTGACTGCTCTGCGGCCTCGGTGTCCTCCAGACCCTCGGCTCTGAATCTAATCGTGTAGGTCTTCTCCGACCTTGACTGCTTTACCTCATTGACCTTCTTCCTCGTGCACCAAGTCAGACTGTCGACCTCGACTTTGCCAGAAGCGTTTTCTTTCACCAACCCGAGGAGGTCTTCGACTGGAAGATTCCGCTTTGACGGCTTCTTGACTTCCAGGACGAACGGGCGGCCAGACCCGAGGCATCTGACATCGATATCCTCCCTCCCCATCCCATGGAATGACGTGTCTTCTGCACCAAGGGCCTCCCTAATCGGCTCACCGATCAGGTCTTGCACCGAATCGATGTACTGAAGGCCTGTCTCCTCACATGATTCGCATCCTGTTGCCCTGCCTCTGCAGGCCCTGCAGGGCCAACGTGTTTGCGGAATCCCCCGTGAGACTTTCCTATACCTGCCATAGATGAAGATTGGCCGCACGTCTACGTCGACCCTCAGAGTCAAACCATCAACAAGGACCATCACATCTGGCTTCTCCTTGACGAAGTCTACTTCCTTGTTGAGGCCCCTGATCCTCTCGTGGATCGACTCAACGATGGCGCCCTTGAGATGGTAAGAGCCGGGTGCTCCGTACTTGCTTCTGATCCGATCCTCCTCCTGTACGAGGTCCTTGGGCAGGTGGATACCGAATTGCATCGTCGAGAATTCCGTGTCGGAAAGGGTTTCAAACACCCTGTCCACTATATTTTCGATATCGTCGAAAAGGTTCTCGCATAGTGGGCAATAGTCCTGGATTATCTTTGACTCCAATTCTGCATCCCTGAGGAAGGCCTCTTCCCTGATTGATGAGCCGGAATCATGGCCGGTTCCTCTGGAGTGGAATCCCGAAATACGAGCTAGGCAATGGTCGCAGACCCCGATCTTGATCACATGGGCTATTCCCAAAGGAGCGGGGCAAGGGGGAGAGTCCCAGTTCACTGTGCTGCCTTCGAATTCCAGGTCATCCCCATCGAACCAAACCTCCTCCGAGCCTTCTTCTTCTGACTCTGCCTCTTCGGATTCTAGCTCGGATGAGGCGTATCCTGCTGAGGCGTATAGTTGCCACTCATCCTCCTCTTCCAGCTTATCTCCAGCACCCTCCGGTTCCCTATCTCGCATGTAAATCGCCACCGAAACGCCGGGGAGGACCCTCTGCTTCGGCAAGGTTCGGTGTGGAAGTGAGGATTTGATTCCTTCGTATTGGGGCTAAGCATCGGGAGTGCCGTGTAATTCGCAAACCTCTCTCAGGTGTTTGAAGGAGTGGATGCCGCTTGAGCACCCCGTGGGCCATTCCAATTGTATCCCATATCGCCCGACTGGGGTGGCCTTGGGCTTCTCGACCCTCAAACGCAATATCTCCTCTTCCAACTCAAGCTTTCTCTGCTCGTTCTCCTGGCGTGGTTTGCATTTTGCACACTGGCAATTGGAGCGAATTTTCAGATAGCTGATCCTGAATGCGTTTCCATCTGCAAATCTCATTATGCAATGCTCATCGCTTCTCTCCAATTCGATGAGCAAATCTCTTGACACGCCATTACCTCGTGAATCGGTCAAACAAAGACGCCTCTATGATTGTATTTCAAATTGGAGCGGCAAATAAATTGGGCCTAGCCAATCGTGACGAGGGCATGCGAGAAATCGGCGAGGTAATTTCCTTCTCGGACTGGCCTGATTTCCAACCCAACATGACGCCCAGGGAGATCTTCCTCGAGGGGAGTTTTGGTGGGTCTTACTGGAGACCGATTTTCTCGTCGGTCGTTTCTGAGAGCCTGAGTGACCAGCATCTGGAATTCGAAGAATGGTGGGAAGGCATAGATGA
>CAYFGC010000069.1:0-7463 GCA_964342625.1 uncultured Candidatus Poseidoniales archaeon
GACTCATTATTGACTCTTGCCGAATTCGCTATGTTCATAGGCATCCTTCAGACGTCGATTGTTCAAGGGCAAAGACATGGGGATTTGAAAATGGGGACCATAAAGGTAGCAATAAACGGTTTTGGAACAATAGGAAAGCGAGTTGCAGACGCGATTGACGCTCAAGAGGATATGGAGGTTTCAGGGGTTACCAAAACTGGTCCAAGTTTTGGATGCGAGCTAGCAATCAAGAAGGGTTTCCCTCTATACTGCACATTTGATGATGCAGATAGGATTGAACAGTTTTCTAAGAAGGGCTACTCTTGCTCGGGGGGACTTTCTGATTTGCTTTCTATTTCTGATGTCGTTGTTGATTGCTCTCCAGGAAAATTAGGCGCAGAAAATATTGAGAAATATCAGTCTGCAGGAATCAAGTACATCTTCCAAGGGGGAGAAAAGCATGAATTAACCGGCTTGTCCTATACTTCATCGGCTAATCACTCGGAGAATATGAATGCAAATGGTACCAGGGTCGTTTCTTGCAATACAACAGGCCTGTCTCGAACCCTGGTCCCGCTTTTCGAGCACTGCGGTTCATTGAAGGTCGAATGTACAATGATTAGGAGAGCCGCAGACCCGGGAGATTCTGGAAAGGGCCCGATAAATGCAATCAAACCAGTCCTGAAAGTTCCAAGCCATCATGGTCCGGATGTTATGACAGTTAAACCTGAGATTGAGATAAACAGCCTTGCTGTAGCCGTCCCAACAACGATAATGCACGTACACAGCATCATCGCAGATCTCCCAAAGGGGCATGGCCTGACCACCGATTCGATCATCCAAATGTGGACAAAAACTCCACGAGTAATTATCATGAATGGGTCAGAGGACAGAATTCCTACTACTGCCGAAGTAATGGAGATGGCCAGGGACATAGGCAGGAAGTGGGGCGATTTGCATGAGATTTTCGTATGGGAAGACGGGGTAAAACTAGTCGGAGATCGACTCTACTATTTCCAAGCAATCCACCAGGAGAGCGATGTAATCCCTGAGAATGTTGATTGCATTAGGGCACTGATGGGGGTCGAGAGCGACTGGCGCAAGTCCGTTGCAAAGACGGACGAATCAATCAGCCAGTATTACTCCACATAGTAATCTGATTATCAATCGCATAGTGTCAATAGTCAAAAGAGAATCTAGTCTCGGGATGACGAATGACTACCATAAAATCAGTCTGTTCGGTCATTGCTCTCTTTTTCTTCTCTACTTTCGCTCATTCTATTCCTGTAGATACTGTACCCAAAGAAGAATCACTTTCTCAGTCCTCCGTTGTTCCCAACGAGAGAAACTGGGCGATGTTAGAAAATCCAATTTCTAGCGATTACCAGATATCGGCTTCTTCCGGAAAAATACATTCCCCTTTCGGCACCTTTGATCCTCTTGCTGAACAGCCGCCCTTGGGTCATTGGCAAGCAATTGGCTTCCAAAGGCCATATGACGCTAGATTGCACATTGTCCAGTCCATTAGTCCAGACTTGTTTGAACTGCAGAATGAACTCATATCCATCGGAATTGAGATTATTGACCATATCCCTGACGATTCAGTATTGATAAGCCTACCAGAAGAGGCCTCAGATGCAGAAATTTCACGAGTACAGAATCTATCACAGGTTCGCTGGGCAGGCCCAATGCCATCAACGTGGAAGGTTTCCAAATCATTACTCGCATTAACACAGTTTGATGACTCTCTCATTGATCTGGATGTCACCCCATCGCCTACAAACTCTCTACAGGATCTCACCAATCTAGATGCGCTACTCAATGGTCTCGAGGGTATCGAGCACGAAGCTTCTCGGTGCGATGCCCATCTATGCCAGATAAAATCCGCGAAACCCTCATTGATTACTTCGCTGGCATCCGATCATAGAATCACTAGAGTCGAACCGGGGCCTGTCCTTTCTATCCAGAACTCAAATGCTAGTATGATTTCAGGTGTGGATTTCGCGAGGGATATTTCTGGAGCCAATCTCACTGGATTAGGAGAAGTTATCGGCATCTCTGACACTGGCCTCGATGCAGACCACGGAGACTTTGATGGACGACTTAGGAGTCCCATATTCAATTTGTTTGGTCCGGATAATTCTGGCGCTGATTCAAACAGCGGCCATGGTACACACGTCACCTCTACACTATTGGGGGATGGTTCAGGAGACTCAAATTCCACTGGCATAGTCCCCGAAGCAACCTTCCACTTTTACCAATTAGAGGTTGACAGCTCTGGAATATTGGCAAGATGGGGTTCACTGTACGAAATGTTCGAGCACTCACTTTCGAATGATGCATACATCCACACAAACAGTTGGGGGAGTGAAAGCCTAGTTGGCGACTATACCTCCGATTCTCGTTCCATTGACTGGTTTACAAACGACTATCCTGAGTTCTTGGTAATTTTTTCTGCAGGCGATATGGGCGTTTCGGGAGTAACCTCTCCAAGCACCGCAAAAAACGCCCTTTCAGTCGGTGCTTCAACCACAGGTGCCTTTGGTTCTGAGACTATAGGACAGATCTTCAACGAATCATCCTCAGGTCCTACTTCAGATGGTCGAATAAAGCCAGATTTGGTTGCACCAGGGGTGATGATATGTTCTGCAAGAGCTCAAGAGGCAGACCTTGCCACCGGAGGAAACTGCTCAAATTCGATGCATTCTGATGGCTCCACTCCCATGTACATGACGCTGAATGGAAGCTCTATGGCGACCTCAGTTGTTGCTGGAGCTTCTGCAATGGCGAGAGAATTCTTGAGAGAAGAAGTTGGGATTGCGACCCCCGGATCCGACCTAATAAGGGCCCTACTGGTAAATGGGGCGGAGGATATCGGTGAACAGGACGTCCCGAACTCCCGTGAAGGGTGGGGTCAACTCAATATCTCCAACAGCCTCTTGCCGAAAAGTAATGGCGTCAATCTTTCAGTTTTCTACGATCAAGAAAGGCAACTAATGCCCGGGCATAGCTTCATCTACACATTCGAGGTTTCCGGCGGTAGCGGAATCGATGTAACTCTGGCATGGAACGACATAGAGGGATCCGCTTCTGCGTCTCAGAACGCAAGCCGACTTGTCAACAATCTAGATCTAGTAGTAACTTCACCAACTGGAGAAGTTTACAACGGGAATAACTTTGTAAACGGAATAAGTCAAACAACACAGTTCAGCGACCAACTGAATAACCTAGAGAGAGTAAGGCTACCATCCCCACAATCAGGAATCTGGTCTGTCCAGGTCGGACATGCGGGCGGTTTCGTCCAAGACTTCTCATTGGTCTTAGCTGCCGATGCTGAAGAGCTCCAGGAGGCAGATCTAACTGTGGTCGCCAACTCAATCTTCACCTCAGAAAACAACCCTCTGAAGGGAGATACCTTCTCCATGCAACTTTCTTGGATTAATCAAGCAGCAGCAGCTACGGGAGATTACTCTATTTCGCTTCAGGACATCACTGATGGGGTAGAGATTGGAACCTATTCGATGCCTTCCCTCGTGGGAGGGGGAATTGAGACATTTTCGTTATACCATTCATTCTCAACCACTGGCACTCACATTGTCAGACTCACACTCGATCACTTCTCGGAGGTCGTTGAACTAAATGACGAAAACTCGGGAACAAATAACAACGTATATGATCTGGAATTGGATGTAACTGAGATAGGCGTGCGAATAACCCCCCTGTTGGCCGATGGTTCTCATCCCTCTGACTTCCAGGAATTAGAATCTGCCAAGTATCAGAATATCGATCCAAGCCTAGTAAGTTGGGCCGAATTCCAACTAGAGCTATTGAACGAGGGGACATCCGAGATCACAGTCGAACTATCAACATCTGCAGTCCAAATTATTGACGAGTCTGGGATAATGAATACCCCACAGGACGAGTGGTCCCGTTCGCTTAGTGAGAATGGACCTTGGGTTCTCTCGCCATTCGGAGAAGAGGGGGACAGAGTCGTAATCTCATTGAACTTGACGGATGAAGATGCAGATCTAGAAAGCAGATTCGCACTTCCCGGACTATTCGTTTCTGACATCACGCTAAGAGACAAGATGGCGCCAACCATCTTCCATTCCATTCGTCTTTCGGTGGATATCGATCGTGTTGAGGGACTATTTACGATTCCCGCAGGAACTGAGAGTCTGGGTTCTGAACCAAACACCTTCGCCCTGTTCACGCTATCAGTCAAGAATATCGGAAACGGACCAACCGAATACAGCATTTCTTGCGAGACGTCCGACCGCTGGATTGTCCATGTTGGAAGTAGCCAATCTTCTGAAATCACAATCGGGCCGCTTAGCCGGCTACAATTCGTCCCAGTGCCGATTCGTGTCAAAATTCCCCCAGCATCTTCTGGCTTATCTGCCGGCGATACCAACCAAGTCACATGCGTCACTACTTCTGTAAACGACCCAAGCCTATTCACAATCGAGACAGCCGAGGTTGAAGTTCTAGAAAGCACAGAGTTCACCACTCAAATTTCGGACTCTAACGGAAACGAGTTCGGTCCAGCAGCTATATCTGATTCGAGAGCCGTTCTGAATGGAGAAACCGTCACCACCGTATTGTCGATATCGAATCGTGGAAACGTCCCACTTGATTTCCAGGTTAGAGCCCTATCCTCAAGCAATACATGGCCCATCCAAGTATATCTCTTCGATGAAGAACCCCCCTCTGGACAAGAATCAAACGCTGAATTAGTAGTACAACCAGGCGATGAGTCCAGGGTGATTGTACGCACCATAGTGCCACTTGCAGCTGAAAAGGGAGATAGAAACACCATCACTGTAAAGACCACATTGGGAGACACAGTCGTAACAAATGCCACGGTGTTGGAAGTTAGGGAAATTACCACATTAGATGTACAGAGCGAAGCAGGGTTCTCAATCGCACTGGGCCGAGATGGCAACTCCAATATTTTCCTACACAACTCAGGAAATGTCCCTCTGCTAATTGATCTAACAATGGGCACACTACCAGAAGGGTGGTCAGGCGGCTTCTTGACCGGAAAAACATTCACAATGGACATGAATAGGGACTCAATTATCACAATCGGCCTCCAACTCCCTAGTGGGACCCCAGTTGGGACTCAGTCTGATAAGGTACCTGTAATAATCGAATCAACATCCCCAAGCCTATCCAAGGAAACAATAACTGTGGAGATGGAGGTTTCGGTAATCCCATCTGTGTGGATAGATGCCCAGTCCGACTCTGCAAACTTGCAGGGAGTTTCCGAGGGTGAAGAGTCAACTTTCACTTTGGAAGTACATAATAGGGGAAATTATCCCTCCGGAGTGATACTAGATCACGGTGTTTTGGATGGGTGGGTTGTAGAATTCGAACCCTCCTCGATAGAAGAACTAGGTCCCGGAGAGCATGCCGAGATAGTGGTTACAGTCAAGCCAAGAAAATCCGCTGAAGACGGCCTCAGCCAACTACTAATCTTTGCAAACTCAACATCAGAAGGGGAACAAGTAACGGTTACCCAGGCTTCACTGACCGTAGATATCAGCAAGGCTAAGTCATCCAATAGCGGGGGGATATCTGGAATCTTTGAATCACTGGGACTCCCTGCATGGACAATTGCCATAGTATTCTTCGGTGTGATCGTGGGAACGATATCCTTTGGAATTAGGGCAAGACAAGAGTTCCAGCCAGTTGGCTCCGAAGAGGAATTGATTCCACGCGGATCTGCCCTCCAAGCGGGAACAAAGGAAGAGAGGAGGGCCGCAGCACTTGACACATCGACTACCGGAGACGTGGTAACCGGGGAGGTCTCTACAGTGGAGATTGAAGATGCTTTGCAGTCCACAGTCCCTACATTGCCCACTCACCAGGTTCCAGAAGGCGCACTCCCCCTCCCACTCACCGGGCTCCCTGATGGGTGGACAATGGACCAATGGGTTGCATACGGCCACCTTTGGTGGGAGCAGAACGGCCCCTAGAGCGGTTCATTTTTCCGTACCATCCCACGCCCCCCTGTCATGACTGGTTCGATTGTGCTATTCGGTCCACCCGGGGCAGGAAAGGGGACGCAGGCAGAAATAATCGTAGATATGACTGGAAAACCTCAGATTTCTACTGGTGACATGCTACGTTCTGCGGTTTCCCAAGGAACTGAACTTGGTTTGGAAGCAAAGGAGTATATGGAAGCAGGCCAACTAGTTCCCGACAAGGTGATTATCGGACTTATCGAAGATAGATTGGCTGAATCAGACGCTTCTAATGGCGTGCTCTTCGACGGCTTCCCACGAACAATACCACAAGCGGAAGCACTGTCGGAGATAACCGAGGTTTCGGCCGTAATATCAATAGAGGTTCCAGACGAAGATATAGTCAACAGAATCGTCGGAAGGAGGATGGACCCTGAAACAGGCGAGATCTACCATGTTTCATTCAAACCTCCACCATCAGAGCTGACAAGCAGACTCGTCCAGAGAAAGGACGACAATGAGGAAACAGTCAGAATGCGCCTAGCAGCCTATCATGAGCAGACCAAGCCCCTTGGGGATTGGTATGGCGAAATGGGGATTCTTTCCACTGTAGACGGAACGGGAACCATCCAGGAAGTTAGCCAATCAATCGCGAATGCAGTTAGGAACCTATGAGGAGAAAAATGGCTGGAAGAGGCAGACGTTCTAGGAGGCGCAGGTCTGATAGGATGAACGATGCAGAATCAGCGATCAAACACCTCTCCCATGTATTGGGGGACAACCTTGGAGGTCATGCTCAGATTGCAGATAGTGCAGCAAGACAAATTATCGCAATCGGGAAGAAGCACGGAGTTAGGCCAGCCCCCGAGATAAAACGGAAGATTTGTCGAAGTTGCAAAAAATCTCTTTCACCAGGGGTAAACTCCAGAGTCCGAATATCTTCGAAGATGCTGGTGATAACATGTCTGGAATGTGGAAGGATGATGCGACAAGGTCCTGATTTCGGAGGCTCAGATAATGAGTGAAGATGTCCCAAGGAGAATCAAAAATTTGGCCAAGAGTCATGACCTGGAAGTTTCTGCAAGGATTGGCAGGGCAGGGATAACTGAGCCACTAATCTCGGAACTCTCAGATCAATTAACGCGAAATCACCTGGTCAAGGTCAAGGTGAACAAAGGCACCACATCAGATAGGCAACAGAGAGGATCATTGTTTTCTGAGGTAGCCGAATTAACCAACGCCACTTTAGTTTTCCAGAGGGGAAATGTTGCTGTTCTTTGGTCTGGCAAGTAACGAATCCGGTAATTACTGATATTCTGCAATAGTCACATATTTAGATGCAACATTCGTCGCACTGGATAATGGTTACAGAGGCCCAAGTAGTACTCGCAATTTTCATACTCTCATTTGCCCTGATCCTATTAGAGATTGTTCACAGAACTATAGCCGCATGGTTCGGTTCCGTCCTGATGTTGCTTTACGGTCACTACTCGGGAGTCTTCCACCTCCACGAGG
>CAYFGC010000070.1:0-7408 GCA_964342625.1 uncultured Candidatus Poseidoniales archaeon
CGCCGAATCCGATGGCGAGATTGGTCAGGGCACTATCCCCGACGCGCGTGCCGCCGCGAGGATTATCGGTTGCCTGGATGGGCTCCTTCCCGCCGTCCAACTTGATCCAGAGCCACTGATGGAGGAGGCCCAGAGGATAGAGGGGCAGATCAGGGAGATGATGGCGCTCCATCTCAACCCGCCACAGGAATCCGACGGGGCCTCGACCGGGATGTACGGTTAGTCAGAACTCACCGAGCGTGGACTGCCTCTCTTCTGGGAGGTCCTCGAGGATTGATCCGCCCAGCATTTCATCCAATTCTGACTCCGAAATGACGCGCACTCCCAGCCTGTTAGCCCTTTCAAGCTTCGAACCGGATGACCCCCCGGCAACTAGGAAGCTCAGGTTCCCGGATACCGAAGAGACGACTTTGCCCCCTTGTGACTTGATTGAGAGAGAAATCTCCTTTCTGGGCCTGCTGAGTGTTCCGGTGATGCAGAACGTGGAGCCGGATAGTACTCCTTCGCTGGTCGATTCTCCTCCTTGTGTAATCTCGATCTGGTCATGGAGGTCGATTATCGCGTCCTTCCTCTCGGAGATTCCATCGAGGAGAAGCGTTGCGACTGTCTCTCCGATCCGGTCGATCGAGACTAGCCTTCGAATGGCCTCCTCCCTATCCTCCGTCATCCGGATTAGCTCCTCGAGGTCCCTTACCTCAGAGCAGACCAGTGTGGCTATCTCAGGACCTATCCGAGGGAGCCCGAGCGCAGAGATGAAGGTGCTGAATGTCATTGACCTAGTTGAGCTGAGTTCCTCTAGGACGTTGCTAGCTGACTTCTGTGCCATCCTCTCTAGAGAGATCAGTTCGCGTTCGCGGTCCTCGAGGCGATAGAGGTCTGCCAGGCTCGAAACCAATCCGGATGAGCACAGCTGTTCGGCCAGCTTCTCGCCGATGCCGTCCATCCCCAGCTTCCTGCACCAGTACAGTATCGCCCTCTCCAGGCGGGACGGGCAGTGTATGTTTGTGCATCTGATGAAGGCACCATCCACGATGAGATCTGTTGAGCATCGAGGGCAGTTTGTCGGTACTGTGACCTTCGCTCTAGCCGGCAGTGGCTCTGAGAAGGCGGTGCCGTCTGAGTGCGCCCTGCCTGACAGGTCATCCTCGTCTGCTGGCCCCATGACCTCTGTGATTTTCGGGATCACGTCACCACGTCTGACCACCCTGACCCGGTCGCCCACCATTATTCCGAGGCGCTCGACCTCGCCCTTGTTGTGGAGCGTGGTGTTTTCCACCGTCACCCCCGACACGACGACGGGAGCGACCCGTGACACTGGGGTCACGTTTCCGGTTCTGCCCGTCTGCCAGGATACGTCCATCAGTACCGTGACTGCCTCCTCGGGGGGGAACTTCCATGCCAAGGCCCAGCGAGGGTGATGAGCGGTCTGGCCGAGGAGTTTTCGCTTGTCTAGTCGGTCCAGCTTCACGACCACGCCGTCGATCTCCCACTCGGCGGTGTCTCGTGACTGGAACCAGTCACTTGTCACTGCGAGAATGGCGTCTGCGGTGGATTGGTCGTCCTCCCCGGAGACCACGTTGTTCCCAGCGGCCTCTATCCCCATCTCACTTATCCAAGAGATGACTTCGGAGTCGAGTTTGAAGTCTGGGGGGTCTGGGCTCTCCGGGTGCCGGTCCTGGCCGGCAGGGAACTCTACGCCATATGCCAGGAACTTCAGGTCCTCTGGACTGCCCTTTCCCGCATCTACGTACTTCTGGCGCAGGGCTCCTGCTGCCAGGTTTCTTGGGTTTGGCGCGACTTCTGAATACTTCGCCCTGAATAGTTGCAGGGGCATCACAACCTCGCCCCTGACGTGGCAATCCCCCTTCCAATCGAGTTTCTCGGGCACGTTCATCATCCTCCTTGCGTTAGCGGTAACATCCTCCCCCCTCCTCCCGTTACCCCTAGTTGCGGCGGTAACGAGCCTCCCTCTGCGGTACTCGAGGGAGAGGGCGGAGCCGTCGAGCTTCGGTTGACAGACGAACCTGCGGCCCTTGGCGGTGGTCTCTGCAACGAAGTGAGCCACCTCGGCATCGGTTGTGGCCTTATCCAGGCTCATCATCCTGAACAGGTGATCGACCTTGGTCGACCCCGGAGGCGGGTCTGAGCCGACTCTGCTCAATTGTGGGTGGTCTGGAGATAGGCTCTGGAGCTCGTCCCTCAGCGCATCGAATTCAGCGTCTGAGATCTCTGGCTGGGCCTTGTTGTAGTATAGCTCTGAGTGCGTCTCAAGTTGCTCCGCCAACCACTCAATCCGGGCATCGGGGTGGCCTTTCTCTTGGTGGCCACCACTCATGATTGTGCAAAGGGGGCGAGGGCCTTCAAACTGACCTTCCTATAGGTGGGACAGCGTGGTGGGCCTGCCAGGATTTGAACCTGGGTCGCGCGACCCCCAGCCGCGAAGTATAGGCCAAACTAACCTACAGGCCCCAATTGGGCTCAATGCGAGCAAGCAATCAGTCAAAGCCCTGACGGACCTCATTGCTGCCTGTCGATGCTGAATGGAGCGACCTCGTCGATGAGGTCGATGTGCCCGACGAACATGCGCCTGCAGCAATATCTCTCGAAGCCCAGGTCGTGTAGAACCTGCCCTGCGTCCTTTCCTTCCTCAACTGCGTCCAGGTACTCCTGATACTTGTGAGCAATCACCTTTCCACAACTCCAACATCTTACTGGGATTAACATTTCTTCCACCTACCTATACGACTTCTGCCACTTCTTCCGAGCACCGCGCCCCATTTGATGCTTGGGCTCCTTTCTGCGTGGGTCGTTGACCAGCATCTTCCTCTCGAACCTGACGAACTCGTCCCTGAGCTCCTCGTCATCTCCCTCTGCTCCGTCGTTGTACTTCACCAGGCCACGGGCTATTGCGGTGCGTATTGCGTCGACTTGCCCCATCTGCCCGCCGCCCTTGACGTCGATGGAGATGTCGACTCTGTCTATCCTGTTCATGGCCTCTGCGATCCTGATTGGCTCCAGTGCCTTTCTCCGAGCTAGCTCGGGTTCCATGATGTGGATTGGTTGGCCGTTTACCCTGACTCTTCCCTTGCCTGCCTTTATGGTGGCTCGGGCAATCGCCGTCTTGCGCTTGCCGCTGGTGTTCACCACCTTGGGAGTCTTCTTCCTGGCCAATTCACTCGCCTCCCCATCTCGATGCGTCCACTCCCAGGTGGGAGCTAATCTCGCCGAGTCGGACATACTTGTTAGGGGTGTTGCGAGTGATGTGCTCGGTTGAGCCCCACTCGTGCCCCTCTGGTAGCTCGTCGTTGGAGAGGTTCTGTGGAGTGCCGATCATTACCCTGAGGTCCCTTAGCGCCCCCCTGCCACTGCTGTTCTTCTGGTATGGGAGCATGCCCCTGACTGTCCTCTTGATGATCTTATCAGGCATCCTCGGGAAGAAGGGTCCCTTCCTTGCATGGTTGAGTTTGTACTTCGCCCTGTAGTCACTGAGGACCTTGGTCCTGGGACCCGAGACTATCGCGTCCTCGGCGTTGATGATGATGACCCTCTGCTGCCTGCCTGACTTCCTAGCTGAAATCATCTCCTTGGCGACCTTGCTGGCTAGTCGGCCCAGAATCTTGTCCGTGGCATCGAAGACCATCGTTGGCTCAGACAAGGATCCTCACCCCCTTTCCGTTCGGGTTCTCGTCCATGAGTTCCCTTATGCTGAGAGTTCTTCCGCCGGATGCCTCGATCTTGGTCTTGGCACCATCACTGAAGCTGAATGCCGCGACCGTCTGACCGCCGCTGATCTCCCCGCTTCCCAGGACCTTCCCGGGCACTAGTACGGTCTCCTTCTTTGCGGAGTGTCTCGAGATGTGGCTTAGGTTTGGTTGGGCCCAGTTCTTCCTGCTAGACTCCAGCCTTGATGCTGTGTCTCTCCAGATCGGGGATCCCGTTGAGCGGCCTTGATCCTTCAACTCGCCGATGAGGGAAACCAGTGCGGCATTGGTCTTCCTGTCTGGCTTACTCATAGCATCCCCTCATGGTTAGGTAGCGCGGCCACCCAAGTCGGTGTTATGAATCCTGCGGGCGCCCCTAGGGGCGGCAAAGCAGCACCACAATCCCGTCTGTGTCAAATCCGGAACCCGTCGTCTTCCTCGGCATCGTCGATGCCGGCGAACCTGACATTGCCGTCTGCATCGACAAATTGGCCCGCCTTGACGGATGGTCCGTATAGGGAGGACTCGGTTACTGACGCTCTGTTCAGCATGCTGTCTCCGAGTGAGCTGTTCATCCTTCCAATCATCGACTGGAATATCTGGATGGCCCTGTCCCTCTCTCCCGAGCCGATCTCGTGGTCCGAGTATCTGGCCTCCTCGAAGATGGAGAAGAACATGTCTAGCTCCTCGGGTGGGATTATCCCGCCCAGCATGTTGTTGATGACGTCCTCGAACTCCCTGGTGGTCTCGAAGACCTTCTTCATCGCACCCTTCATTCTGAAGTACTTGATTAGGTCCTTGTAGCAGGAGAAGATGGCCTCGATGTAGTTGTTGGAAGCCTTGAGTGACATCAGGGCGTCCGTCAGAATCCCTCGGAGGACCTCGACCTTGCGTCGCTCTCTGTAGTTGTTGTACATCATCGCGCCAACTAGCGTCACGGTGGAGAGGGAGATTCCGGCAAGGACCAGGACTTGGGTCGTCCAGAGGCCCCCGCTGCTACCGGATGGCGGCTCTCCGAGTTTGATCTCTGGAGTGCTGTTCAGCCACTGCGCCACGAAGTACGGCTTGTTAGCGTCTGCCGATTCGAAATTGACCAGAACCCTCCATTTCCCCCCGGGGGCATTCCATTCCGGGTGGCCTGGGATGAGTTCGCCTGTGTATGGGAACGAGAAGTTAGCAGAGCCCCTTTCGTTGGTGATGAATATCTCGACTCTCTCGGTCTGCCATCCCGACCCGTTCCAGAACTGCCTGTGGAACTCGACCCTCTGTCCCTCCACTGTGAGGTCAAGGCGATCCCTGAGGATTGCTACCTCGCCGGCTATGATTTCTCCCTCTTGGTACCCGGTAGGGCTAGACCAGTGCTCCTTCAGCAGGATGTCCACCTTGCTTCTGACTAGGACCTCTATGTCCGCAATGGAGCTGTTTAGCACCGGGTTCGGCTCCAGTGCCTCGTAGTCGCAGCCACCTGGGATGTACTTCTCGGGCTCGTACGCGACCCTGACCGTCCTGAACCCTTCGAGGTTGTTGCCACTTGGCTCCACCCCCCTCCTGCTTGGGTTGTCCTCGGGGTCTGCCGAGTACCAGACGAACTCCCCCGTCCCATCGCTAGTGAAGGCTGTCGCAATTGGCCTGGTGTTTACCTCGGGGTCCAGGTAGATGTTTACGCACTTGCCACCTACTGGCTTTCCGTTTGACTGGGAAAGCTTGGCATTGATGTGGAATGCCTCCTTGAGGTACAGGACATCGAAGGTTGACCCATTGGGGAAGGTGTAGGTCAGGTAGTCGGACCTGAAGGGGCCGACCTCGGAGACGTCTATCGTGGAGTTCGAGAACACCGGGAAGAACATCGTCTGTGTCTTGTTCTTGTACCTGTATCGATCGTTGTTCAATGGGTCCCAGGAGTTGTACTCCACCTTCACCTTGGCCATACCCGCATCCACTCCAGAGATGGGGCAGTTGATGTCGAAGAATCCATTCTCGTCTGTAGCCCCAGGTATGCATGCCTCAACTCCGGTGTCTCCGGCTCTGAATTTCATTCTGTTTTCAATTGGGTCTAATGTCATCGAGCCCATCTCGAAGGTGACTCGGATTTGCCTGTTGGATAGGTTTCCTCCTAGTTCATCGGTTAGCTGTCCTGTGACAATCATTGGCTTCTCCAGAATCTGGCCGGTGTCTGGGTCAATCTCTGAGGTGTATACTATCTGCTGATCGACATCTAGATTCGTGTTTCCGATTAGGCTGAACCCATCAACCTGAAACTGCAATACTCTCCTGAAGTGATCGCTGTTCGGGATTGTAACGCATGGGTCCCATGCTCCCGAAGTGAAAAGCATGTCCGCGTCGAGCGGCTCGCACCCCTCGTGAGGGAGGTTTTCCTCGAACCTCAGAATCACGTTCACAGGGCCAAAACCGTCTGGTAGGAAGGAGAAGGGGTCATCCGTCAGTAGCTGGGGGTTCATGGTGTATTGGAACCCAATCGACCCTGCACTTGGGCACTCTGTTGATATTATCTGCCTGTGAGTCCTATCTTCGAAGTCGATTCCTTCAAAGATAACGCTGACATTGCCGCTCATGGAATCTTCGGAAACTCCGTCAGCGCAGCCATCCAGTTGAAAGCCGCTATCCTTCTCGAACGGGGTTCCAGCGTCATCGGTAACCGAAGCGGAGAAAAACCAAGAGTCTCCATTTGACATCACATTGGAAGCAGTGTCCTGTACATCGATGTAAGTCCTAGAGACGACCCATAGGTTGACCTCTGCATGGGTTCCTTGACGGCGTTCGTCACCAAGGTAAGTGAATCCGAGGGTATAGTTCCCTAGGTTCTCGATATCCGTCATATTCACCCTGAAGCGGCCATTGTTGTCGGTGATTGAAATCCCACTGGACTGGTCCTCCGACCACGACCAGTTCACGGGTACCTCGCGCACTGGTTGGTAGGCGTTGTCTACGAGTCGGACCTGGACTGAAGTGTTCTGCCCCCTGTACAGACGAGGGAGGGTATTCAGCTCGGTGAATGAGGTTGTGCCGATCACGGAGACGTTTCCATACGCCCCGGTCGCGGCAAGAACCTGGTCCTGGTCCCCAGTGAAGAAGTAGTCCGATTGGCTGAAGTCTGCTCTCAACCCGTATGTGCTCGCTTGGTATTGTGACTCCCACGTAAAGTTGTAGTCGAAGGTCGCTAGACCCTCGTCGGGCTCGGGTAGCTTATTGAATTGGGTCTCAATAGAGCCGACGAAAATTCCGTTCTGATCGAAGTCGAACTGGAGTGCGACACGAATCGGTTGCCCGTTAACAGAGTAGGCGGGTTCGATGGTTCTGTTCCAAACGTGCCCTCTAACCCTAATTTCCTCTCCGGTGAAGACCTCGGGGACTATCTCGCATCGGACTTCGCTGGATGCTACTAGAGGGTCCACCGGTCCACAAGGTGGGGAGTCGAAATCTGCCCCGTTCTGGAGTGTGATCGTCCAATGGGTCCCATTGGCGGTCAAGAAGGGGGAGAGAGCGCCTGCAGCTATTCCTGAGAGCGCTGCTGGGGTCCCGTCCCAGAGTATCGGGTATGACTTGCCAAGGCTCGCGTCCTCGAACGTGATTCCTGCGTTTGCCAGTGAGGGGGCGTGGAACAGGGCACGCCAGGCGCCGAACGACGAGCCGGTGAACTGGGTCGCGTCCCAGAAGTAGACGGGTCTGAACGAGGGTGCGAACATGTC